>JBGUVV010000151.1:0-6557 GCA_045220525.1 Kiritimatiellia bacterium | reverse complement strand
AGGAGACGTCGCCGTTGCCAAGGGCCGGAATGGCGAAGGAAAGCCCTACGCGCGGAATAGGCGGAAGGCCCTTCGGGACTACAAGAGTCCAATCGACAAGCTTCGACCCGTCTTCAAGGTTGAAGACCTTGAGATCGCTTTTCACGCCCGCAGGCATCTTCTGGGAAGCAGTCGCATCCTTCCACACCGCGCATATGGACGGCATCCCCCAGCCCCTGTCGTTGTCGGTCGGGGCGCGCCAGAGATTGATGCGGAAAGGATGCGCGGGAAGCCTGTTCGCGTCCGAGACCACAGGAACTTTAGCCGGGACAAACGGCTTTGTGAACTGGTCCCACGCAATGCCCTCGCCGAACCCGCTGAAGCGGAACTGCACCGAGTCGGCGTCGGCGACGTCGATCTTGACCTTCTTGGACTCGCCGGGGTCTATTCCCTCGATCGAAAGAACCTGCTGGCCGATCTTCTCGCCGTTCTTCTCGAGTATCGCAATGCCGTCGCAGTCGTCAAGCGAGAGGAACGAGTTCCCGTTCTCCACCACGGCCTCGCCCGTCGCCCAGTCGAAGGACCTGACGTGAATGGACTGGTAGGCGTGCTTCACCTCCCAGGCTCCCGGGTGCGGATTGCGGAGCGCGTCGAAAAGCCCGTTGCAGTTGAAGTTGCCGTCGTTAGGCGCGTCTCCGAAGTCGCCGCCGTACGCAAGCCTGCGCCCGCCCGCCGTCTTCTGCCATATGGCCTGGTCAGCAAAGTCCCACACGAAGCCGCCCTGCATCGACGGATACTTGCGGGCGAGCTCCCAGTAGTCCATCACGCTGCCGTTCGAGTTGCCCATCGCGTGTATGTATTCGCAAAGGAAGAACGGCTTCGGAGGCGAGTTCTTGACGTATTTCTCCACATCCGCCGCCGGCATGTACATCGGGCAGAAGACATCTGTGTTCTCTCCGCCTTCCGCACGTTCGAGAACGATTGGCCGCGTATTGTCAATCTCCAAAATCGCCTTGCGCTCGGCCGTGAAGTTGGGGCCGTCGCCGGCTTCGTTGGCCATGGACCAGATGAGGATCGAGGGATGGTTGCGGAAGAACTTGACCATCCTCGTGCCGCGCTCGACATGGCTCTTCTCCCATTGAGCGGACTTCGCAAGGGAATTATCGCCGTAACCGGCCCCGTGCGACTCTATGTTTGCCTCGCAGACGACCATTATGCCGTTGCGGTCGCAAAGGTCGTACCATTCGGGGACGTCGGGGTAGTGGCATGTCCGCACGGCGTTTATGTTAAAGTCGCGCATGACCCCGATGTCGCGGTTCATGTCGGCCATCGTCACGGTGTAGCCCCGCTCGGGATTCATCTCGTGCCTGTTCACGCCCTTGAAGAGTATGCGCTTCCCGTTCAGGAGGATCACGCTGTCGCGGATCTCCACCTTGCGGAAGCCGAGCGACACGGCGTAGTATTCTGTGCCGCCGAAGATCCACCATCCCCACTTGTGCTCGATTGGGGTCACGTAAACGCAAGGGAACTCGGCATGCCAAAGATGTGGCTTCGGGACCTCGCGTTCCTTGAGGAGTTTCCCGTTTTCGTCGCGGATAGAAAAGCGGCCCTGCGTGTAGTCGTCGGAAAGCCACGTCTCTACCACCATGTCCTTCGGCGCGTCCTTCCTTTCCGAAACGAGCATGACCTCACGGAAGATTCCTGAGAGACGCCAGAAGTCCTGGTCCTCAAGATACGTGCCGTCCGAATGCTTGTAGACCTCCACCTCGATCTTGTTGCTCCCGAACCACTTGAGATACGGGCTTATGTCAAACTCGCTTGGCAGGCGGCTGTCTTCGGCGTATCCGGCGAGCTTGCCGTTCACGCGTACGTAGAACGCGCTTGAAACACCGTAGAAGCGCAGCGTCGTGCGGCGGAAATACCAGCGCCACGGGCGCTTGAAAGTCGTCGTGTAGAGCCCGACGGGATTGCGGAACTCGAAGGAAGTGTATTCCTTGGGAGGGTCCTTCATCGGGTCGCCGGAGCCGTCGAACGCAAGAGGGTATTTCACGTTCGTGTAGAGAGGCGGGTCGAAGTCGCCCTGGAGCTGCCAGCAGCCGGGCACCTCGATCTTCGACTCCTTTTCCCACCCGGAGTCGGGGTTGCGCTTCCACTTGAAATCCCATTCCCCGTTAAGCGAAATCGCGTAGCGAGAGGCGTATTTCGGCTTTTCCCCGTTCGCAATGCCAATCGCTATGTCCTCTGTTTCGCAAGGGACTATGAGCGCACGCGCCGGAAGGCGGTTTATCTCGTTTACCTGAGGATCCTGCCACGGCTGGAGCTCGCCTGCGGTCGCAGTGCAGACGAACAACGCCCCGATGATTAATGGGTATGTCTTCATTAGATTGAATTATACAAAAAAAGGCCCCCTCTGTCAAAAGGAAGAGGGGCCTTCTCCGCAGCGCGGCGGAATCATGCACCGGGCTTCTCGTCCGCAAGCTTGCCGAAGATGTTTCCGTAGCGCTTGAGGTTGAGAGCCTCGACGAAAGAGGATATCTTCGTCGTGGTCGAGCAAGGGTCGATGGACGCGTCCATGCAGTCGCCCTCGAGCGTGAGGAGCGGGACGCCTATCCCGTCGAGCGTCTCCCTGAGATGCTTTGCAAACGCGCGATCCGCGAGCGAACACCGGCCGAAGCCGTGAGTATAGAGGATCACCCCGTTGAACCGGCCCGCTGCGACGCCCTTTCGCACATACTCGACGCGCAGCGCAGGGTCGAGGAACCCGGACTGCAGGAGCTTGCGGGCGAGTGAGCGATACGGATCCTTCGGGTCAAGCGGCTCCCAGCCGACGAAATTCGTCTCCTCGAAGACGATAGGCGCGTTGCACACGTTCTCGATGTAGTCGAGGTGCTTTGTGTCGTAGAACGGCGGCAGGTGCAGCCAAAGAAGGCGATGCGTGTCGTCGATGCCGTATCTCGCCTCGGCCCACTCCTTCTTCATGAGAAACTCTTCGAACTGCGCCTTCTGTATCTCGACGAATTCACGAGTCCCCCAATGCTGGGAGAAGACCGCCGCGGCGTATATCGCCTCGCCGCCGCGAACGAGCGGAGGCGACGTGAAACGCAGCTCCTGGCACTTCTTCGTGTACTCTGCAGCCTCGTTTGAAAGCATGCACGCCTCCTCGAGCCTCGCAGGGTCAAGCTTGCGGCCAAGGGCGCGCTCCATCTGGGAGACCGCCTCCTCAAGACCGTCGGCTACATTTTCAATGGCGTTGCGCGAGCCTGCGCCGACGGGAGTCTGCAAAGAGTAGATGCGGTCCGAAGCGCCATATTCGCGGGCGAGGTCGGCGAATATGCGCTCCGCCTGCTGGCACGGCTGCACGGTCGAAACGATGTAGTCCGGCTTCTCCAAGGACATTCCCTCGAGCATCCGGAGGAACGAGCACGTCTGGCCGTCGAAGCCCTTCTGGGCCGCCTTGCCAAGGCACTCTTTCACCTTGTCGGCCTTGCGGGCGAAAAGCGCGGCATGAGTCTCGAGGGTGCAGATGCGGCAGCCCATCGCGTTGAGGATCTCGGCCGGGAAGAAGAGATTGCGCCAGACGAGCGGGCGGGTCTTGTCGGCCGAGAAGAAATCGTGCTTAGTCGCCTTTATGCGCAGAAGCGCCGAGTTTCCGCGCGTCGGCTCGTATTCCACCTTCGCAAGATCGAGCTTGCCGGAGGACTTGAGGTCGTGGAGCTGCCTTGCGATGACTGCCGCGCCGAGGGCTCCCATTACCTCGTGATACTGCGGGATGACAATCTCGCTTCCGGTTATCTTCTTGAGGAAGAACGCGACCGCCTTGTTGAAGGCGACCCCTCCCTGGAAAAGTATCTTGCGGCCAGGTGCGTTTAGAAGAAGCTGGCCCACGGAGTTGAGGATTGTCCTCGCCTGCGCCTTGCACGCCCCCGCGAGGAGGTCGCCTATCGGGACGCGGTTCTTGAACTTGTTTATCGACGTCGCGGAAAGGACAGCGCAGACCGAGCTGAACTCGGCCTTGGACTCGTAGTTCACCTTGTCTGCGACGTCCTCGACCTTGACGCCGAGCTTCTGCGCCACGGAATCGAGGAAGCTTCCCGTTCCGGCGGCGCAGACGCCGCTCATCATGCTCGTCCACAGCTTCATGGTCGGGTTGTAGACCATGCACTTGGAATCCTGCCCGCCGCAGTCGATGATGGCATCGACGTCGGGATGAAGGAACTTCGCGCCTGCGACGTGAGCCGTGACTTCGCTGGCCTGGAAGTCGAAAGGTATGAACCTCTTCGTCTCCTCGACGATCTGGCTGCCGGTCACCACGACTGCGGATATGTCGCCGAAGGAGGGTATTCCGCAGACCTTCAGAAACTCCAGCGCAAGCTTCCTGACTGCGCCGCCGCTGCAGTTTCCGCAGGCGGAGCAGCGGCCGGAGCAAGACACCTTCGCGGCATCCGCAGGCTGCGTGCGCTTGTAAACGGTTCGCAAGACGTTCCCGTCCCCGTCAAGGAGCACCGCCTTGAACGTGGTGGAGCCGATATCTATGCCAAGGTATCTGCGATTTTCCATTTCAGGCCAATTCTGCGGCGACTGCTATTCGCGTTCGCCAAAGGTGCAGTCGAGGGCGTCGGAAATCATGTCAAAGACGTCCTCGAGGTCGTCTTCTGAGAGGGTCAGCGGCGGCAGGAACCTGACGACGTGTTCGCCGGCCGTCAAGGTCAGAAGACCTTGCGCCCTGAACGCATCTACGAGCTCCTTCGCGCTGCCCTCCGTCACGAGGCCGAGCATCATCCCGCGGCCGCGGACTTCCAAAAGGCTGTCGTAGCTGTCGGCGAACTCCTCGAGCTTCTCCTTGAGGATCGCGCCGACCTTGACCGCGTTTTCGAGAAGACCCTCGGACTCTATCACGTCGATGACCGCGAGCGCGGCGGCCGCCGAGACGGGGTTGCCGCCGAACGTCGATGCGTGAGAAGGCGCGCAAAGGACGTCCGCAAGCTTCGCGTTGGAGACGAGCGCCCCCAGCGGGAGCCCGCCGCCGAGCGCTTTGGCGCAGGTGAAGAGATCAGGCTCTACGCCGTAGTTCTGCCACGCGAACCACTTGCCCGTCCGGCCCATGCCGGCCTGGACCTCGTCAACGATCATGAGGAGGTTCTTCTCGTCGCAGAGCGCGCGGACCCCCTTCATGAACTCCTCTGTCGCCGGAGTGACGCCGCCCTCGCCCTGCACGGCCTCAAGCATGATGGCGACCGTCTTTTCCCCGACGGCGGCCTTCACGCTCTCGATGTCATTGAAGTCGGCGTATGCGAAGCCGACGGGAAGCGGGTCGAAGCCCTCCTGGCACCACGCCTGTGCAGTCGCGGCGACGGTCGCAAGCGTGCGGCCGTGGAAGCCCTGGCGCATGGTGACCACCTCGTAGCGGCCGCCGTTCGCGGAGCCCCACTTGCGGGCGAGCTTGATCGCAGCCTCGTTCGCCTCGGCCCCGGAATTGCAGAAGAAGACCTTGCCGCCAAGGCCAGAAAGCTCGACGAGCTTCGCCGCGAGGTTGGTCGCGGGGAGGTTTGCGTAGAGGTTTGAGCAGTGGGTGAGCGCGGCGGCCTGGTCGCGGATCGCGTCGATCACCTTCTTGTTGCCGTAGCCGACGGCCTGGACGCCGATGCCGCTCGTGAAGTCGTAGTAGCTCATGCCGTCCACGTCGCGGACAGTGATCCCCTTTCCAGAGGAAAGCACCAGCGCCGGCGAATACGTCGGCATCGTTGAAGACTTGTAGAGTTCGAGAATGTCCTGTGTCTTGCTGCTCATTGCGTTATCTCCGTTCCCACGCCCTGTCGCGTGAATATTTCAAGTAAGATGGAGTGCGCCATGCGACCGTCGACGAGGTGAACTTTCTTCACCCCTTCGCGTATCGCATCCTCGCAACTCTCTATTTTCGGTAGCATTCCACCCGATATGATTCCAGAGGACTTCAGCGTGGCAGTCTCGGAAAGATGCAGGGTGGAGAAAAGAGTGGAAGGGTCGGAAGGATCCTTCAGGAGGCCGGGGACATCCGACACAAGGACGAACTTGCGCACCTTGAGTGCCTTGGCGAGGGCCGCCGCCGCATAGTCCGCGTTTATGTTGTAGAGATGGCGGTCTTCGACCCCGGTGCCGAGCGGGGTCACCACGGGAACGATGTGCGCGTCGAGCATCTCGACGACCGCGCGGGGATCAACCTCCACGACCTCGCCGACGTAGCCGCGGTCTGGGTTCACTATGCGCCGTGCGCCGAAAAGCCAGTTGCCGTGCAGAGGCTTCGCGTTAGCGCCCTTGTTGCATAGCCTCTGGACGATGTCGGGGTTGACCACGTTGTTCAAAGTCTTGCGGACGATCTCCATCGTAGGCTCGTCTGTCACGCGAAGGCCTTCCACGAAGGTCGGCTCGTGCCCGCTCGCCTTTATGGCGCGGGATATGGCCTTCCCGCCGCCGTGGACGATCACGACCTTTATCCCCACGGCATTCATGAACGCTATGTCATCGACGATGGAGTCTAGGTTGGCCTCGACCTCCATGACCGAACCGCCAAGCTTAACCAAGACGACAGAGTCCTTGAAGTC
>JBGUVV010000150.1:0-3706 GCA_045220525.1 Kiritimatiellia bacterium | reverse complement strand
AAAGGTGAAATTTTGATATACTACTCCCATGGAGCGGATGACGGACATCTGGACGGGGCTTGTCCTCGTCTCGGCGGCGGCGACTACAGTCGTGTGGATCGTCCTTGCCGCCAATGCCCGTTTCCCTGCGCTTCGAGCAAGGCTCTCCCGCGTTAGGCGCTCAGGCTTCTTTGTCTTCCTCCTCTTCTCTCTCGCGGCCACCCTCTCCGCCCAGAAGACCAACTCGCCGCCTCGCGGCGGGAGTGTAGAATTGAAAATGGAAAATGTAGAATTGCGGAATAGCCCTCAGTTTACAAAAGGAGAGCAAAACCACAATTCTCCATTTTACATTCTACATTCTCAATTCAACTCCCAATTTCCCTCCAACGCGGTTCTCCACGACAAGTGGTGGAAGCGCGGCGCGTGGGAGGACGTGATGCGCGTAGCGTTTCCGCAGGGCTGGGTGTTCCCGTTCGGCGAAGACCACCTTGCGTTCGTCGATGTGGTGTCGCAGGGCTCCATGCGTCGCCGCTGGACCGACACAAACGAGATTGCTTCCGTCGGCATCCCCCTCGCGCTCGTTCCGTTCTCGTCGGCGTCTTGGCATGAGTTCACGCCTTCGAACTCCTGCCGTTTCGTGTGGAGCGGAGCCTTGGCGGAACGCCAAACGAACGTCATGGTCGATGCGGCGATAGAGCTTTTCCGGAACGGTGCCGTGTCCGTCGAGACGAACGGCGTCTCGCGGCGGATCGAGAGGCCCTGGCAGTACGGGGAGACCAACGCCGTAATGAGCAGTGTCGAGGCGGACTCCATGATCGGTGACAACGGGTTGTTCGTGTTTGCCGTGGCCTTTACGTCCGCGCCGCCGGAGACTGTCTGCCTCTGCGTCGGGACGAACCGCGTAGCCGTGTCGGAAGCCAGCGAGTGCTGCTTTGTGCTGGAGAAGGGCGCCAGGCACGGCGTTTCCCTGTCCTATGTGCCGGACGGCGTGTCCTTCAGGTGGTGGGACGAGCCCTTGAGCCTTCGCTCGCCGCCGATGCGGACGGGGTCGTTCACCGAGCGCATGGAGGCGTTTGGATCCTCCGGCGAGATAGACTTCGAAGACCCGTCCGACGACGGCGCGGGGTCGATACTGTGGGACTGCTCGCTTTACATCGAGCCTTCCCAGGTAGACGACCCGACATACCCTATGTTTCTCCACGCCTACATGGACGTTCCGATGGGAGAATATCCGACGGTCAGGTGGAGCGGCGGCGACGGAGAGGTGTCTGCGACAGGCGAGTGGCTGACGCTGGACGAGCGTCCCAGTTCCGACGTGATAGGCGTGACGGCGACGTGGCGTGGGCGGACGTGGCGCGGAAGCGTGTTGTTCCGTAACGACGTCGAGGAGTCGGTCGTCGCCCTGGACGGGGGCGGGGTGGTCTTCGTGGAGTCGGCGTACACGAACAGCCCGGGCGACGTGACCCTGCGCACGTCCACGGTGCAGAAGATTACTGCGTACAGGGCGCTGCGCGACGACGGGACGTTGACGCTATCCGCCACCGCTGGCGTGGCCGTCTCCGTCAGGATAGAGTCGCCTGACGGCCCCGAGGTCGAGCTTCCGCATGTCTGGTACGGCTACGCCGGCGACGTCAATACGACGGACTTCTACGTGACGAACAACGACCCGGCGCAGTGTGGGCAGGTCGGGTTCACTTTGGAGTTCGACGGCGATGATGGTGAATACTGCAGCGACTCGTCCGGGCTGCTGGAGGTCGTCCGCTATTGCGTCAGAGCGGATGCAGATTGGCCATCTAACAAAGTGCGCCACGTTTTTGGTCCGCTGGAGACGTTCAATGCTATCATAGAAGGCGGCCCTGAGTTTTCGTTTACGGCGCCCTTGACGCCTGGCGACAGCAGCGTGTCGTTTGACTACAACGGCTCTTCATGCTCCGTGCCGATCCGCGTAATTGCACCCAACGGGGTTGCGGGAAGGTTTAAAGCGTACGACTACGCCTGTTCGGGGAGCAAAATAGGGGCTGGGTTCTATGCGGACGTACAGGTGCTACCAACGTATGTGTCATTTGCATCAGGGCTCCGGATTATGGAAGACGTCGCGTCGATGTCCGATGTGCGCGGGTGCTTTACAAATTCGGTATTGTATCCTCCATCGCGATTTGCGCATACGGAGGAAAATGGCGCATTGAACCCGCTTCCAATACTTGAAGGGAATATTATAGAGGGCGATGACCACGTTCGAACACAACTTGACGAACTGCCGAGCATAAATGGCAGCTATAGTCTTGACATTCCGCTTAAGTGGGGCATGAACGGCGGCCCGTATGTCCACGATGCGGGGCGTGTGCCGCAGACAGTAAATGTCCAGACAGACGGCATGGTGATTGTGTCCAAATTCGGAATCACGGCAGGCAGAAAGTCAGGAGAGGACTATGAAAATGAATAGGAAAATGACGTGTGTGCTTGCGGCCATGGCCGCTTCGGTCGGCGCAGTGTCGGCGACGCCAGTGGCAGGAGGGGAGCATTACCCGACAATTGCCGAAGTTGATGCCGAAATCGCAAGTCTAGCAGACCAGTACGGGGCCAAGACCCTTTGGCGCGAGTTTGTTGACACGGCAGGACGCATAAAGAGACTCCAGGACGGTCTTTCGCCGGAGAATGCGCTCCCTGTCCAATGGCACGTCGTTTCCAACATGTTTCAGGGGTGCTATCTTGACGCAACCCTGACTAATGACAACCAAGTGAACTATCAGGGGCTCGAACAGATTGTCTGGCTTCATCTGACCCAGTACCGGTTGTTCCATGCAAACACCAATGCATTGATGTTTGTGGCCGACTGCGTGTCGAATGCATTGCCGTTTGACGTTTCGCATGAAGCCGAAGACCTGTTGGCGGCCCAAAGGCTTGATGACATAATTGATTTCGGGAACACCAATGGTCCATTTAGGGTGAGGCCTGGCACCAATCTCGCTTGCTATGGTGCGCGCGCCCGCGCCAGCATCTTTATGTATCGGAAACTCAAAAGTTTCAATTACGCTCAAGCGCGTTTTCGAAGAATGGTCTTCAACTGCTTCTGCGGCATGATTCTCCACTACTTGACTGAATATCCCGAACCTGTGCGGCGAAGCCTTTGGGAGGAGTTTTGCCGCAGGGCAGGGGCGACAGACGCCGAGAAAACAGCGGCGCATCGCAGGCTTTACGAAAACTACAAGATCGTTTATCCGTGAAAGGATGTCGCATGATGAAGAAATTGGTTTGCCTGTTGTCGATTTTTACGGCGGTGTGCGTTCTTGGCTTCGAGGTCCCCACCTTGCCGCCGTCGCAGTTCCCCGACACCGAGGCCGTGACAAATCTCCCTCTTGTTGTTTTGGCGGAATCGCCGCGCCGTCTGCGTTTTTCCGTGGAGCTTCCGGCATCTCCCTCGAACAACGTCGAGGTCGCAATCGGGCGCGACGCGGACTGCAACGGGCGTCTTTCGCTCGACGAAGCTGCGCTTGCCGTTGGCTACGACTGCGGCGAGTGGTTCGTCAGGTCTGCCGCGAAGGACTCGGTGACGTGCGAGGTTGTGCCGTCCTCTGGCGTATTCCGGAGGACATACGAGATACGCTCGCGGAATGTCGATCCCTCGTGGAACCTCGTGAAAGTGACGCGGCGCGGTCTCGGCGTTTCCAGCGAAAGCATCTCGTTAAATCTCGTCGAATTCGGCTTCGGACTGACGGTGCATTAATTC
>JBGUVV010000149.1:0-4424 GCA_045220525.1 Kiritimatiellia bacterium | reverse complement strand
ATTATGTGTTCAAGGGCGGAAACAAATATCCGTTCGGCGAGTGGCCGTTCGCCAAAGCGCGCGATCCAGCCGACACGGCCATCTATTACGAGCGTATCAAGGCGTTTATCAAGAGGCTCAAGGACGATCCACGGTTCGAGATAACAGACTGCCCGGCGCTCTTCGCTGCGCAGAATCCACGCCGTGCCATTACGCACATGGACGTCCCGGCAATCCGCGCCTCGCTGCTGAAGTCCCTTGGCCCCGTGCGCGCGCCGGGAGAGTGGAGCATTGCAGACTGTTTCCTGGCATCTGTCAAATTTCTGCGCGGCGAGACGCGCTACGAGCCAGACAAGGTGTACGGGTTCCTCTATGCGCCGGAGGGCGTCAAGGAGCCTGTGCGCGTCAAGTCGTCCGACCTTGCGGCGGCGGCGAAGAAGATGGACGTATCGCGGTTCCTGCCGCCGTCAATCGATGTTGGCGGCGTCCGCATCGGCCCGGCGGACTTCCTCTTTGCCGCGCTGGAGGCGCTGGAGACGGGGGCGGAGGATGTGGTAGTCGTGCCGCGAGATCAGTTGGGCGACATTGCGCGCTATCTGTCGAAGATGGCGACTGTCAACTTCAGGGGAACGTGGATCTACACGCCAGACTACAAGGATGAGTGGACGTCGAACCGCCTGCGCTGGCAGTTCTGGACCTTCCGCTACGAGCGTCCGTCGGATTGAAATAAGAAATGGGACAATGGACAAGATATCAATGACGTTTCCGGCATCAGAGCGGCTTTTCTCCCTTGATGTGCTGCGCGGGCTTGACATGATGCTGTTGACTGTCGTGGGGCCGCTCATGTGCGCCGCGCAGAAGGGATGGAACTGCTTCCCGGACTGGTTCATGCGGCAGTTCAACCATGGATGGGAGAGTTTCACGCTCTGGGACATCATCATGCCGCTCTTCATCTTCATGTGCGGCGCGGCAATGCCGCTTGCGCTTGAACGCCGCCTAAAGAAGGGCAGCGGTGCTTTCTGGCGGCACGTGCTGTGGCGCGTGGTTGTTCTGTGGACGCTTGGCGGACTCGTCCAGGGCCGCTGGATGACGCTTGATCCGCTTCAGATGTCGCCGTTTTCAAACACATTGCAGTCCATAGCCGTGGGATATCTCGCTGTCGCGGCGGCAATGTCATTTCGGTCTCGTGCGCTGATGATTGCCGCGCCGGTTGCGATGACTGCTGCGTATACCGCGCTTCTTGCCTGCGGTGGCTATGGGAAGTTTGATAATGCGGCTTTTAGAATCGACCATGCCATCCTCGGCGCGATTTTGCCCGAAGGCAGCGTCTGGGTGGCAAAGCCAAGCTACTACACATGGTTCGCTACGTCCCTCATGTTTGCCGCGATGACGTTCGCCGGCTATCACGCTACGCAGATACTCGTTTCTGACAAAGCCAAGTGGCGCAGGGCGTCTGAACTCGCCGTGTACGGTGCGGCGCTTCTTGCGATCGGCCTTGCGAGCGAGATTTGGATTCCGTGCATCAAGCCGATATTCACGCTGTCGTTCACGTGCGAGGCAATGGGCTGGTGTGTTCTGTCGCTTGCTGGTCTCTATGTCGTGAACGACATCTTGATGCTTCGAAGGGGTCTTGGTTTTATCCTCTTCTTCGGGCGAATGGCGCTCGCGGCGTATTTCATTTCCCATTTCTTCGCTCCCGTGCTGCGCGCGGCGGCCCGTCTTTTCGGCGATGGGATCGTGTCGTACCTGCCGTCCTCGGCGTCGCCGTTCGCGCTGGCGTTTTTTGAAGTAGCGTCGCTAGTCGCCTCCATGGTGATTTGGCGAAAGGCCAAGGCTGGAAATGCCGAATTGCGTAGATTCGGCGAAATGAAAGGAGCATGAGATGAACGCGGGGAATGCGCAGGGGGCAATGACGGAAGCGTGGACGGTTGCACTCGCGGTGGTTCTGGCTTGCCCATTTGTGTTCGCTTGTACTGGGATGTATGTCGGGAAGAAAGTCAGTTCTGACGGCACGTTGCTCATCGGGCGTACGGTCGATACGCCGCCGTGGTCCTGCTGCTTCCGCGCGACGCGGGTCCCGCGCGGGAAGGACGTCAAGTACGCATATGTCTGCACGCCGTCCGTCACCGCCGTCGGGAAGGGGTACTATCCGAGCGCTTGCGCGAACGAGGCCGGGCTTGTCATATCGGGGACCGTTACCGGTCATACACGCAGGGAGATCCTGGATATTGATCCGAAGACGAACAGGAAAGGTGTAGGGGAATTCAACATGCCCGGGCTTGTCGCGGCGAACTGCGCCAACGTCCGAGAGGCGCTCGACTATTTCTCAAAGGTCATCGCGGAGCGAGGTCATTTCGGCTCGGAGATATACATGTTCGCCGACAAGGACGAGGCATGGTATCTCGAGGCGTACTCGGGCCACCAGTGGGCTGCGGTGAAGGTGCCCGAGGACAAGGTCGCATGCTTCGGCAACCAGTTCATGATCCGGTCGTTCGACCCGGACTCACCCGATGTGCGCCATTCGCGGGAGCTTATCTCCATGCCGGAGAAGGCCGGGCTCCTCGTGCGCGGCGACGACGGGCTACCCGACCTCTGCCTCACCTACGCGACACCGCTCGGCGACTATTCCAACTTCCGCACTTGGTTCGGGCACAAGACGTTCTCCCCGTGCACTGCTGGGGAGTACGAGACGAAGCGCCCGATGCCGCTTTTCTACTCGCCGGAGCGCAAGGTGTCTATCGACGACATGTTCGAGCTTATGCGCTCGCGCTACGAAGGAACGGACAGGTGCCCCGACGAGGGGGGCAGTCCGAAAGTGCGGACAATCGGCACGACCAAGCAGGCTACGAGCCACGTCATCTCGCTCGATTCCCGCCTCCCCGCGAAGTTTGCCGGAACTGTCTGGTTCTCCCTTGCCAATGCGGAGCACTCGGTATTCCTGCCCATGAACGCCGCCGTAACCGAGACCGACGAGGCGTTTTCGCAGGATGACGTCGAGAAGCCGTTCTCCTACAATCCGTCCCTTGCCGGGCATGCGTTCCGCCGTCTTTGCGCACTTGCCGAGCAGAACCGCCGCTTCTACGGGCGCGGCGTCCGCGCCTGGTGGCGGGCTCGCGAGCGGGAGCTGCTCGCAAGCTATCCAAGGGCGCTCGCGGAGGCTGTGGCGAAAGACGATGCGTCGGTCGTAACGGATTTCGCAAAGCGCGAGCAGTCGCGGGCACTCAATGACGCGAAGCGAATCTTCGACGAGCTTATGTGGTACGTGGTGGAGAACAATCGCATAGAAGGCGACGGGAGCGGCGCGACGACTCTGCCGGCGAAGCCGTTCCGTCCTAAGGGACTAGGCGACGACGATCCGGCGGACGCGGTCTATGCCTGGTGGCCGGGCCGTATGGCGCAGAAGCGCAAGGAGATTGCGGAGTCCGGGGGCAAGTTCGACTTGGTGTTTGTTGGAGATTCAATCACGCACTATTTTGGGGACGACAACGGACGTGGCGTCCCGGTATTCCGCGAACTGCAGAAGACATACTCGATCCTGAATCTTGGCTACAGCGGACAAAAGACGGAAAACATGATCTGGCGCATGACGCACGGTGAGCTTGACGGCTACGAGGCGAAGGCCGTGATGGTCATGGCGGGAACCAACAACGGGAATCCCGCGACAGACGTGGCGCGGGGCATCAGGCGCCTTGTCGAGGTCATTCGCGAACGTCAGCCGAAGGCAAAGGTCCTGCTTCTGCCTGTGTTCCCGCGCGGCGAGAAGCCGGATAATCCGATACGCTGCAAATACGAGAAGGTCAAGACGATGATTCGTGGTCTTGCAGACGAAAAAGACGTCATCTGGGGCGACATCAACGACAGATTTCTCGAGCCAGACGGAACAGCGACGAAGGAGGTTTTCACCGATTTCTGCCACTTGACGGAGAAAGGTTATCGCATCTGGCGCGATGCGATGCTGCCGTACTTCCGCGAAATATGCGGCAAGTGACTAGGGGGGAGAGCTTTTTGCTATAATACACGTCGACATGAAAATGATGACAATCGCTTTTGCTGTAGCCGTGTCGCCCTTTATGGGCGCACGGGCGCAGACTCCGTTCGGCGCCATTGCCACTCCGGAGTCGCAGGGCGTTTCGTCGAGGGCTATTCTCAGCTGGATCGAAGCGTGCGAGGAGACTGCGGCCACGAACGGTTTCCGTCACGGTTTTCTCCACGGCTTCGTCATCGTGCGACATGGAAAGCGTATCGCCGAAGGCTCCTGGCGTCCGCACGACACGCTTAACGAGCCCCACATGCTGTATTCCCACTCGAAGAGTTTCACATCTACGGCGGTGGGCTTCCTCGTCGACGACGGCAAGCTCGACCTCGACGAGAGGGTGGTCGATCTCCTTCCAGACTCATTGCCTGGAACCTTGTCGGACAATCTGCGGCAGCTGCGCGTCCGCGAC
>JBGUVV010000148.1:0-9287 GCA_045220525.1 Kiritimatiellia bacterium | reverse complement strand
CCGCCGGAGGTGACGCCGCCGCCTTCGCTTCGGAACATCGCGAAGGAGCTTGGCCACATGCCGGACCTCATGTCCTGGGCGCGGCAGGGGGTACTGCTCCTCAACGCCACCTTGACCGTCGCCGCGCACCAGGCGGGCTCGCACCAGGGCCGAGGCTGGGAGCTGTTCACCGACGCGGTGGTGCGCGCGCTCGCCGAGCGGCGCGAGCACCTGGTCTTCATCCTCTGGGGCTCCTACGCGCAGCGGAAGGGGGCGATCGTCGACCGCTCCCGCCACTGCGTGATCGCCTCGGCCCATCCCTCGCCGCTCTCCGCCAGCCGCGGCTTCTTCGGCTCGAGGCCCTTTGCCCGCGCCAACGAATACCTCGCCGCCCACTCCATCGCCCCGGTCGAGTGGTAGGGCCAACGCGGTGCGTTGGAAGTGTTTCAGTAGTCAGCAGCCAGCAGCGCAGCGGCCAGTAAAGATGGGTGATTCATCTCCGCTTCCCACTGGCCGCTGATAGCTGGTTACTGTTTGCTGAGATACTCCCAACGCATAATGCGTCGGTCCAGGTCGAGTGGTGACCCCCCCCTTGCAATCTAGGGGTCATTTTCGGTATAATACACACTTATTTCCAAATCACCAAGGAAGAAAAGAAAATGGCAAAACGCGACATCCCTCTCGAGAAGGTACGCAACTTCGGCATCATGGCCCACATCGACGGCGGCAAGACGACGACGTCGGAGCGCATCCTCTTCTATTCCGGCAAGAACTACAAGATCGGCGAGGTGCACGACGGCGCCGCGACGATGGACTTCATGGTCCAGGAGCAGGAGCGCGGCATCACCATCCAGTCCGCCGCGACGTGCGTGCAGTGGGGCGAGTACCGCCTCTCGCTGATCGACACTCCCGGACACGTTGACTTCACCGCCGAGGTGGAGCGCTCGCTCCGCGTCCTTGACGGCGCGGTGGCCCTTTACTGCGCGGTCGGCGGCGTCCAGCCGCAGTCCGAGCAGGTCTGGCGCCAGAGCGAGAAGTACAAGGTGCCGAAGATCGCGTTCGTCAACAAGATGGACCGCGTCGGCGCGAACTTCTTCGGCGTCATGGAGCAGATGAAGAAGCAGCTCGGCGCCAATCCCGTCCCGATGGTGATTCCGATCGGCGCGGCCGAGACGTTCGAAGGCGTAATCGACCTCGTCAAGATGAAAGCCCTCTATTTCGACATGAAGAGCCTCGGAAAGACGGTCATCGAGAAGGACATTCCCGAGGAATACGTCGAGCAGGCGAAGGAATGGCGCCAGAAGATGGTCGAATCCGCGGCGGAGCAGGAAGACGCCCTCATGGAGAAGTTCTTTGCGGGCGAGGAGCTTACCGTCGACGAGGTCAAGCGCGCGATCCGCAAGGGTTGCCTTGCCCGCACGATCACCCCTGCGTTCTGCGGCAGCGCGTTCAAGGACAAGGGCGTCCAGCCGCTCCTCGACGCGATTTGCGACTACCTCCCCTCTCCGCTCGACACGGGTGCCGCGGTATCGGCCGACGACCCCTCCCAGAAGCGCGAGGTCAGCGACGCGGAGCCGTTCTGCGGCCTTGCGTTCAAGATCATGAACGACCCCAAGTCCGGCGGCAAGATCACCTTCGTGCGCGTCTATTCCGGCACGATGAAGCTCGGCGCCGAGATGCTCGATTCCACGATCGGCAAGGAGCAGCGCATTTCCCGCCTCTTCCGCATGCACGCCGCGAAGCAGGAGCCTCTTGAAGAGGCGCATGCCGGCGACATCGTGGCCTGCGTTGGCCTTACCGAGACGCGTACGGGCGACACGCTTTGCGATCCCGACCATCCGATCACCCTCGAGTCCATTGACTTCCCGGCGCCCGTCATATCCGTCGCCGTCAAGCCGAAGAGCCGCGGCGACAACGAGAAGCTCGGCGTCGCGCTGCACGCGCTTGCGATGGAAGACCCGACGTTCGTCGTGACGTTCGACCAGGAGACTTCCGAGACGATTATCGCCGGAATGGGCGAGCTCTACCTCGAAGTCATCGTGGACCGCCTGAAACGCGAGTTCAACGTCGATTGCGACGTCGGCGCGCCTCAGGTCGCCTACCGCGAGACGGTGACGGTGCCCGTCGACAACGAATACAAGCATGTCAAGCAGTCCGGTGGCCGCGGCCAGTACGCGCACGTCTGCCTCAAGCTCGAGCCGCAGGAGCCCGGAAAGGGCTTCGAGTTCGTCAACGAGGTCAAGGGCGGCGTCATCCCGACGGAGTACATCCCGGCGGTCGAGAAGGGCGTCCGCAAGGCGCTCGAGTCCGGCCCGCTCGCTGGCTTCCCGGTCGTGGACGTCAAGGCGACGGTCTACTTCGGCTCCTACCACGAGGTCGACTCGAACGAATTCGCGTTCATCACCTGCGCGCAGATGTGCTTCAAGCAGGCGTTCATGAAGGCGAAGCCCCAGCTCCTCGAGCCTATGATGGACGTCGAGGTCGTGGTGCCCGAGCAGTACATGGGCGCGGCGAACGGCTCCATCAACCAGCGCCGTGGCCGCATCGAGGGCATGGAGGACCGCGCGGGAGTGAAGCTCCTCAAGGCGACCGTCCCGCTCGGCGAGATGTTCGGCTATTCGAACGCGATCCGTACCGTGACCCAGGGCCGTGGTTCGTTCACCATGATCTTCAAGCAGTACGAGGCGGTGCCTAAGAACATCGCTTCCGAAGTCGTGGAGAAGCGCATCAAGGAAGGCAAGGTCAGGCCTTCGGCCGAGTAGCCTTGGCTTGTTTGCGCAAGCTCAGACAGGGAAAACGACAATGAACAAGACCTGTTTCGCGGCGATTGTGGTTTCCACAATCGCCTGCGGCGCTTTTTCGTCCGTAGAGCCGCTTGTTGACGCCGAAAGCCGCTGGAACGCCAAGGGCGGCTACTGGAGTCCGAATTCCGACGAGGCGAAGGTGGCCCCGTATTCGCTTGAGGACCCGCTTGTCTTCGCAAACGGCGTGCGCCTTAAGTCCCCGGCCGAATGGCCTGCCCGCAGGGCGGAGATATTGGACATCTTCGCAAAGAACGTATTCGGCGAAGAGCCGCCAAAGCCAGAGGTCTTGAAGATAGACACCATTTCCGACAAGGTCTGCGCGGGAGGCTACGCCAATCGCCGCATCTGCCGGATGTCGTTTTCGAAAGACGGCTCAGGTCCCTCCATCGTATGGGGGGTGTGGGTTCCCCGGCACGTGAAGGGGAAGTGCCCCGTGATAGTCGCCCTCACCTACCGCGGGCTGCACGAGCTCGACTTCGACCGTGACGTGCCGGTTTCGGAGGGATGGGCGAGAAACAACGCGGCGAATGGCGTCGAGAACAACCGTGCAAGCGAAAAGACCCGCGGCAAGCGCCTGGACCAGAACGAAAGCACGGTCTTTCCATTGCAGTCCATCCTGGCGCGTGGCTATGCCTTCGTCTGCGCCAGCTACACCGAAGTCTCGCCCGATCCGGACTGGCCCGACGACAGGGAGGGCAAATACGCGTTCGCCACTACGAACGGCGTGTTCAGGCTCTGGGGGCCGCGCGACGAGTCTCGCACGGACAACACGACCTCCGTAGGCGCGTGGGCGTGGGCGCTGAGCCGCGGTCTTGACCTTGCGGACAGGCAGAAGGAGATCGACATCAAGCGCAGCGTGGTCACGGGCTGCTCCCGCCTCGGGAAGGCGGCCTTCCTCGCGGCGGCGAGAGACGTGCGCTTCGCGGTCGCCGTTCCCAACCAGTGCGGCGGCGGGGGCATTTGCCTCGCAAAGCGCGATTTCGGCGAGAACGTCTCTACAGAGAACGCGATGTTCCCCCACTGGTATTGCAAGGCGTATCGGCAGTATTCCGCCAATCCGGCGAAGCTCATGGATTTCGACACGCATCTTCTTGTCGCGGCGATAGCGCCTCGCAGAGTGCTTGTGGAGGGGTTCGGGCCGAGCGTCTGGATGGATACGAGGGGCGAGTTCCTGTCGGTGAGGGCGGCGTCGCCCGCGTGGGAGTTCCTCGGCGTTCCCGGGCTGCCGAGGGTGTCCTATCCCGACTACTACGACGAGTCCGCCATCGGGCCGTATCTCGGCTACGTGCGCAGGACCGAGGGCCACGGCATATCCGGCTTCGACTGGAAGTGGCTTCTCGACTTTGCGGACGCCTCGTGGAAGAACCCACACGAGGTCCAGCGCAGGATAACCTGGCCCATATGGTACAAGCAGGTCGGCGTGCAGCAGAAGAAGGTGGAAGCGGCCAAGGGGCGCACCGTCGACATAGTCCTCGTCGGCGATTCGATCTCGTGGCGTTGGGAGACCGAGGGCAGCGGCAAGGCCGTGTTCGCGCAGATGACGAACCTCTACAGCGTGGTCAACGTCGGCGTCTGCGGCGACAGGGTGGAGGACATGGATTGGCGCTGCAGGAACGGCCAGCTCGACGGCTACCGGGCGAGGTACGCGATGATCTTCGCCGGCACCAACAACCTTGGCCGCGAGACGCCTGAGGAGATATTCGAGAAGATCCTCGCCCTCATACGGACTGTCGACGACAGGCAGCCGCAGGCGAAGATACTCCTCATGGCGCCGCTGCCCACCGGCAGGACCGTGAGGCCCGAGGTTCGTTCGAAGTGTGCGAAGCTCAAGGCCCTCATCATGGAAGAGGCCGAGAAGAAGGGCTATGGCATTGTCGATTTCGAGGACAGGTTCTTCGAGCCGGACGGGTCTGTGCTCAGGGAGCGCCGCCCTGACGGAGTGCATTTCCTTGAGTACGGCTACCGATGCTGGTTCGATGAAATCCGCCGCCTCGTAAAGTAGGCGGCCGCGTGCCTTGCATAATTGTGGTTTCGCGCCGAGCTTTTTTTTGGTATAATTCGCATAGTTTTTTGCGGGGCGTAGCGCAGTCTGGTAGCGCACCTGCCTTGGGCGCAGGTTGTCGTGGGTTCAAATCCCGCCGCCCCGACCAATTTCCGCACGGCAGGTTCCGGCATCGCCGGAACCTGCCAGCTATGTATTATGAAATATGCAATCATGAGTGACGTGCACGCGAACCCCGCCGCGCTTGCGGCGGCGGTGGCCGACGCCCGCAAGCGTGGATGCGGCCGGTTCGTGCTGCTTGGCGACATTACTGGATATGGCTATGACGTAAAGAGCGCACTGAAACTCGTTCGCGAGAATTTCGACGTCGTCCTCATGGGCAACCACGACTCCGCCTGCCTTGGGCTGGAGCCGGAGTACGAGGTTTCCTGCAACCGCAACTACAGGGTTGACGTCACGCAGCGCGAAGTGCTCTCCGAAGACGAGCTCGGGTGGCTGCGGGGCCGTCCTTATCTTCACGAAGAGGGCGACATGGCGTTCGTTCATGGCGATTTCACGAACCCGGCTGCATGGAACTACGTCTTTTCGATACAGGCCGCAGTCGTCAGCTTATTCTCGCGCACCGAGCGCATCCTCTTTTGCGGGCACACGCATCACGTCGCGGCATGGGAGATGCAGGGCGGCCGCGCCGTTCGCCCGCGCCTTTTTCGCCATCTGTCGCGTCCGGCAGTTCGCGCCGACACGCGTTCGTTTGCGCTCAAGGACGGCAGTCGCTATGTCGTCAACGTCGGCAGCGTCGGCCATCCTCGCGCCGACCGCTGCAGCACATACGTGATCTACGATTCCAATGCGAATCGCCTTGCCTTCCGTCGCCTGCCTGTTGACCTGGTCGCATACGCCGCCGCACTTGACAAGGCGGGCGTCGACCAGCCCCTCTGGCTCCACGACGCAATTGCTCGCATTGGTGCATAAGTGCACTAATTTTTGAGCATCAACTATCGAAGAGAAAAATATGGTATAATTCACCATATTGTACAAGGCAATGCAGATGAACTTGTTCTTGCAGTTACTTGGAAACGGAATCGTGCAGGGTTCGGTTGCGATACTCTACGCAGCCGGGTTCGGATTCGTCTATAGGTCGTTCCGGGTATTTCACATTGCAATGGGGGCGCAGTTCGTCTTTTCCTGCTACGCATTCTATCTTTGCGCGACCATGCTGAAGTTGCCGTTGGTGCTTGCCGTGTGCGGAACGCTGGCGCTCTCGGTGCTGTTCGCGGCGGCTATTGAATGGGTGGTGTACCGTCCGTTCTTCCGCAAGGGCTGTTCGTCAGGCGTGGTGATGATTGCTTCGCTCGGCATGATGATCGTCGTAGAAAACCTAATTGCCCTTGCTTTTGGAAACGAGGTGAAGACGATTTCCAACCAGCTGGAGCCATCCGTCGCGTTTTCAGGGCTCAGATTCACGCGCATCCAGCTCTTGCAGTTCTTCGTCGGAATCGGAGTGTTTGCAGCCGTGGGCGTGGCCGTGCGTTTCGGAAAGTGGTTCAAGGCGCTGTGGGCTATGGGAGACCAGCCCGAGTTGCTGCCCGTCCTTGGTTTGCCGCTTATGCGGCTTCGTCTTCTTGTGATGTCCATTGGCGGAATTCTGGTCGCGATTGCCGCGATGCTGATTTCCTGGGATATCGGCATGGACCCGCATGTCGGCATGCACTACCTTCTGCTCGGTTCGGTTGCCGTGTTCTTTGGCGGAACCGATCGCTATTGGGCGTGGGGCGCAGGGGCGATGCTGCTCTCGGTGCTGCAGAGTCTCGCCGTGTGGAAGTTCTCGGCGCGGTGGACCGATCTCGTCACCTTTGGCGTCTTGATTTTCGTGCTCCTCTTCCGTCCGCAAGGGCTGTTCGGCGTCAGCAAGCGCTTGGAGGAGGCGAAATGAACTACCTTCTCCACATAGGCGTGATGCTGGGCATCTACGGAATGCTGGCCCTCTCGGCAAACTTGCTGATAGGGTTCGGCGGGCTCCTCACTATGGCGCAGGCAGCGTTCTACGGGCTTGGCGCCTACACATACGCGCTTCTGTCGCTTAAGCTTGGTTTGCCGTTCTTCGTGACGCTTCCCGCCGCCATCGCGCTTTGTGCGCTTGTCGGCTGGCTATTCGGTCATGCCGCGCTCCGCTTCAGAAACGAAGCGTTCGTGCTGGCGACCATCGGCTTCCAGATGATCGTCTATGTCACGCTCTACAACTGGACAGACCTAACGCGTGGGCCGTATGGTATTTCTGGCATTCCGCGTCCGTTGTTCTTTGGTATTGGTATAGAGTCGGTGCCTGCCTACTTCCTTTTTACGCTCGTTCTCTTCGCCGTTGTGCTGGGTTTCATGCACCTCGTCTGCAAGAGCCCGTTCGCGCTTTCTCTCAAGGCGCTCCGCGACGATGAGGCGGCGGCGCAGACGCTGGCGATATGCCCGAAGGGGCAGTACATCCGCGCAATGGTCTTTTCGGCGGCGGTGGCGGCCGTGCCTGGCGTGTGCTTTGCAAGCTACATCACTTATATCGACCCGACGAGCTTTACGCTCACAGAGTCCATCTTTATTGCCTGCATTCTGCTCGTGGGTGGCTCAGGCAACTTGAAAGGGCCGATGGCGGGCGTTGCGTTCATGATCATCCTGCCTGAGCTTTTGCGCTTTGTGGGGCTTCCAGACGCCGTCGCGGCGAATCTTCGCGAGATCATCTACGGCGTGTTGCTGATCGTTCTCATCTACATGAAACCCACAGGACTGGCAGGTGCGTATGCAATCAAATAGCGATCCGCGCATCATCCAGCCCGTCGAACTGCGGGTTGAGAACGTGGCGAAGAGCTTCGGTTCCTTCGTCGCGCTTCAAAACGTCAACTTGACGTGCAAGGTCGGACAGGTGACGGCGCTCGTTGGCCCGAACGGTGCGGGCAAGACAACGCTTTTCCATGTAATCGGCGGGAACCTCGCGCCGGATTCCGGCAGGTTTTTTCTGAATGGTACGGATGTCACGGGCCTTCCGCCTTACAAGATTGCGCGGAGGCATGTCGGGCGGCTCTTTCAGGACGTGCGCGTGTTCCCCGCACTCTCCGTCGCCGAGAACATCGAAGTCGCGTTCCTGCACCGTAGCGACTACACGCTCGCGACGACGCTCGCGTGGTGGCGTGCAGAGGCGCGCGAGAAGGATCGCCGTGAACGCGCAATGAAGTGGCTTGAGTTCGTGGGGCTTGCGGACAAGGCAGACGAGCCGGCTGGCGAGCTTTCCTACGGTCAGCAGAAACTTCTCGCCCTTGCGCGTATCGTCGCGTTGCGCCCTGCGCTTCTTCTCTTGGACGAGCCGACGGCGGCGCTTTCACCGGCGATGACGAAGAAGATGGTCGAGCTGATCCGCAGTCTCGTTGCGGAGCAGAAGCTGACTATTGCACTTATCGAGCACAACATGGGCGTGGTGCGCGATCTAGCGGACTATATCTACTTCCTGCATGAGGGAAGTGTCCACACGCACGGCACGCAGAAGGAGGTTCTGGAGAACCCTGCGGTGCGCGAACTCTATATGGGCTTGTCGGGAGGTATGGCGATATGAGTGATTTGCTCAAGATAGACCATCTCTCTTGCGGGTATGGCGAGAGGCCGGTTCTGAACGACGTGAGCCTCACGGTGCGCGAGGGGGACGCTGTGCTGATCGCGGGACCGAACGGTTGCGGGAAATCGACGCTCCTCAAGGCGACGGTAGGTGCGTTGCCGCTTACGGCGGGCGATATTGCATTGGGCGGTGAATCGCTGACGGGCAAGTCAGTTGAAGAGCGTGTGCGTCTTGGACTCGGCTATCTGCGCCAGACGGACAACATCTTCCCTGGACAGACTGTAGAGGAAAATTTGCAGCTTGCTGGGATGTCACTTCCTAAGACGGCATACGCCGCCGCAAGGGACGAGATGCTCGCGCTATTCGACTTCCTTGTGCCGAAGCTCGGACAGCGTGCAGGTTCTCTTTCTGGCGGGCAGCGTCAGGCGCTTGCGCTCGCGATGGTGTTCATGCGCCCGCAGCGACTCTACCTTTTGGACGAGCCGTCGGCAGGATTGTCGCCTAAGTCCGCGCAGGACATTATCGAGCGCGTTCGCCGCTTCGCGAAGGAGGACGCAAAACGCGCGATTGTGATGGTCGAGCATCGCCTTGATCTCCTCTCCTGGATTGACCGCGCCGTGTTCCTGTCGCAGGGGCAGGTCAAGGCCGAGACCTCCGACTCCCGCCAGTTTCTGGACGCCGGCTGGCTTGCGAAAAACTATTTTGAATGAGGAGTTTATCGTGATAACGAAAGACGAATTAAGAAAACTCTTTGTGTCAACCGAGACATATCGTGTCGAACGGACGGTATCCACGACCGACAAAGACAAGTTTGGCGAGGCGGTGTGCGCATTTGCGAATGATATGCCTGATACTGGTAAGCCCGGGTATCTGCTTGTCGGTGTTCGCGATGGCGGACAACTTTCCGGAT
>JBGUVV010000147.1:0-6519 GCA_045220525.1 Kiritimatiellia bacterium | reverse complement strand
GGGGATACATTCGCGCCATGTAGCCGACGAGGGCGAGACAACTTCGACGATGGCTGCGAAGGCCGCGAAGGCGGCGATGGAAATGGCCGGAGTTTCGCCAGAGGAAATAGGCCTTATCGCGCTTGCGACTTCCACGCCCGACTATGCCACCTTCCCATCCACGGCTTGCCTTGTCCAGGGTCTCCTTGGCTGCCCTGACACCGGCGCCTACGATCTTCAGGCCGCGTGCGCGGGGTTTGTATACGCCCTTGAGCAGGCGAGGGGGTTCGTCTCACTGCATCCAGGCCGCAAGGCCCTTGTCATTGGTTCCGAATGCCTCACGCGCATCCTCGACTGGTCCGACCGCTCCAGCTGCATCCTGTTCGGAGACGGGGCCGGGGCTGTCGTGATAGGAAACGACGGCGAAGGCGGGGGCCCGTGCGCGGATACGATTCTTGGATCCGACGGATCCGGCCGCCACTTCATACAGCGCACCGGCGGGACCATGATGTCCCTTTCCTTCGATCCGAAGTCCGGAGTGCCGGTGAAGTCCCCACATTGTACGCCGGTTCTCTCCCTCATGGGCCATGAGGTCTTCGCATTCGCCGTCAAGACTATGTCTCGTGTGACGATGGACCTCTGTGATAGGCGAGGAATCGCGCCGTCGGCTCTCGACAGGGTGTTTGCCCACCAGGCCAACGGCCGCATAATCGAGGCGTGTGCGCGGCGGATGAAGCTTCCAATCGAAAAGTTCTGGCTCAACTTGCAGGACACTGCCAATACGTCTGCGGCTTCCATTGCGATCTCCCTCGACCAGGCAGTGCGCGCTGGCGAGCTCAGGGAAGGCATGGAAATAGTCCTCGTGGGCTTTGGGGCGGGCCTTACGTTCGGTGGGACGATAATGAAGTGGCCTATTCTGTAAAAACGCTGTTTCAGCAAAGTCAAGGAGCGGAGGAAACATGAAAAGGGTGATGATAACCGGAATCGGAATGCTGTGCGCGAGCGGCAACGGCAAGGACGCGGCTTGGTCCGCAATCAAGGCCGGGAAGCCTGGCATAGGCAAGATCACGAATTTTGACGCCTCGAAATGCACGAGCCAGGTCGCGGCGGAAGTAAAGGACTTCCAGTCGTATGCAATCGACTCCGGCCTTGTGGACAAAAAGTCCGCCCGTCACATGGCGAGGTTCGCGCAGTTCGCGGTGGCGGTTTCGAAGGAGGCTTGGAAAGACGCCGGCTATACCGAGGAGAACCGTCCCGACATGACGAGGGTTGCCACGATCTTCGGAGTCGGAATCGGCGGCATCGAGATAACGGGCGAGAACTACAAGACGCTCTTCGATCGCGGGCCCGATAGGCTTTCGCCGCTTGCCGTTCCGGAGCTCATCCCCAACGAGGCTGCGGGCAACGTCTCCATTGCCATTGGCGCGAAGGGGCCATGCCAGGTGATTACGACTGCCTGCGCAAGCTCTACCGACGCCATCGGGTATGCAATGGACCTCATCCGCGCAGGGCGCGCGGACGTCGTGATCGCCGGCGGCACGGAAGGGTGCATAATCGAGTTCACCGTCGGCGGCTTCATGAAGATGAAGGCGCTTTCCACGCATTTCAACGATACGCCGGAAAGGGCGTGCAGGCCGTTCAACGCTGATCGCGACGGCTTTGTGATGGGCGAGGGCGCGGCGGCTCTCATCCTCGAGTCGGAGGAGCATGCGAAAGCTCGCGGCGCGAAGATATACGCGGAGCTCGCTGGCTACGGCGCCACTGCCGACGCCTACCACATAACCGCCCCTGATCCCTCTGGGGAAGGCGCCATCCGCGCAATCGAGATCGCGCTTGCCGACGCGGGGGTGTCCGACAAGTCGACGGTCGACTACATAAACGCCCATGGAACCTCCACCCACCTCAACGACCAGATGGAGACCAAGGCTTTCAAGACGGTTTTCGGCGAGGAGGGGGCTAAAAAGATCAGCATCTCCTCCACGAAATCCATGCACGGCCATCTGCTTGGCGGCGCAGGCGCGCTTGAGGCGGCGATAACTGCCCTATCCATAAAGGACGGTTTCGTGCCGCCGACGATCAACTACGAGAAACCCGATCTTGATGTGGATGTGGCCAATGGCGAAGTCCCCCTTGACCTCGACTATACGCCGAACAAGGGGCGCGAGCGCGATATACGCGTTGCCGTATCGACGTCTCTCGGCTTTGGCGGCCATAATGGCGTGCTCGTCCTGAAGAAGGCCTGACATACAAGGGAAATTGACATGGAGCTTCCTTCCTTCAGGAACGTCTACAACATCGCGGGAGAGGCCTTGCTGCCTCACAGGCCTCCGTTTCTCTTTGTTGACAGGCTTGTATCGGCGGACGAGACCGGCGCGCTCGGAGAGTATACGTTTTCGCTCGAGAAAAACGATTTTCTTTCAGGCCATTTCCCGGGTTTCCCCGTAGTGCCTGGCGTAATACTCATCGAGGCGATGAGTCAGGTCGCCGGGGCGGCCGTCGTGGCCCGCGGCGTCGTCGGCGAGGATGCCGCCTTTGCGTTTGCCTCTGTTGACGAGGCGCGGTTCAAGCGTCCGGTATTGCCTGGCGACAAGTTGACGACGGTTGCGAAGGTAATTCGCGAAAGGGCTCCCCTTGGCGTTTACGAGGTCGCAGGCTATGTTGACGGCGAACTTGCCGTGACGGCAAAGGTGAAGTGCATGATAAGGAGCGCCACGGGCAGCGGGTTCGCAGGCGCGGTAAGGCGTAAATGATTCGCATTGTCAAGGCGCCATCGCCGTTGATCGAGCGCTTCAACGCTCGTCCGGCATTCCCGGAAGAGGCGGAGCGGGCGGCTTCGGCCGCGCTTGCGGAGATAAGGGAAAGGGGCGACAGCGCCGTTATCGACCTCGTTGCCAAGTTCGAGGGCTTCCGTGCGCGTCGTGCGGCCGATCTCAGGGTTCCCCTGCAAAGTTGCGGCGGGGCAGGCGTGAGCCGCGAGATCCTGCGCGCCACTAAAGACGCATATCGCCGCGTCCTTGCGTTCTCCCGCGCGTCCATGAGGTCTTCCTGGTCGATGAAGACCCCGCGAGGGGGAAGGATGGGCGAGTTCTTCTCGCCGATGGATCGCGTTGGGGTGTATGTCCCCGGAGGGACGGCTCCTCTCGCATCGACTTCGATAATGACTGTGACGCTCGCCAAGGCGGCAGGCGTGAAGGAGATTGTCGCATGCACGCCCGCCGGCGCCGACGGCAAGGTGAACCCTGTTCTTCTCTACGCTCTGAAGCTTGCCGGCGCCACGGAAATATACCGTGTCGGCGGAATACAGGCGATTGGCATGATGGCGTTCGGGACTAAGGGGTGCCGGAAGGTGCAGAAGATCGCAGGCCCCGGGAACGCCTTTGTCACGGCAGCCAAGCGGCAGGTCTATGGCTATGTGGCAATCGACCAGGTCGCCGGGCCGAGCGAGATCGCGGTTTTGGCAGACGGTTCGGTGGATGCAAGGTGGATAGCCGCGGATCTTCTCAGCCAGGCAGAGCACGGTTCTGGGTGGGAGAAGTCTCTTTGCGTTTGCACGTCCATGGAGTTTGCCGAAAAGGTCAAGGGTGAAGTCCTTCGCCAGATGGAGACCCTTTCGCGCAAGAAGATGGTCCGCCGCGTCATCGACAGGGGCGGAATCCTCATCGTAGTCGCGCGCGACGTCGGGGAAGGGCTTGAAATCGTGAACCGTTTCGCTCCCGAGCACTTCGAGATAATGACGAAAGACCCGCTCAAGGTTATGCGCGGAGTGCGCGCGGCAGGCGCGGTCTTCGCCGGTGCGTGGACTCCGGAATCTGCGGGGGATTTCGTCGCCGGGCCTTCGCACGTGCTCCCGACGGGAGGCGCGGCGAACATGTTCAACGGCCTTACACCAGACGATTTCCGGCGTCGCCACAGCTTTGTCGCCTTTACCAAGGACGATCTTGCCGAGACTCGCAGGACCATAGAGACCTTTGCCTCCGTCGAGGGGCTTGACGCCCACGGTCGCGCGGCGACGATCAGGTTCGAGCGGTAGATGTTGCGTCGCAATCAGGCATGGATATAAAAGACGGCTTTTTCAAGTTCTCGCACGTGTATGCCTCTGCGCTCTGGGGCGGCGATGCAATTCCACGGCTTTACGGTCGCGCCGACGCGCCGTCGCCCTGTTCGGAGAGCTGGGAGATCTCCGCCCATCCCCATGGAATGAGCGTTGTAAGGGGCGGTGCGCACGACGGAATGCCGCTTGACGAGCTTGTTCGCCTGCTTGGTCGGGACCTTGTAGGCAGCAGTGCGCCCGACGCAACGCGCTTCCCGCTTCTCTTCAAGCTCATAGACGCGCGTCTTCCGCTGTCTGTCCAGGTGCACCCAAGCGAAAAGACGGTCTCACTTGCCGGCGGCGAGCCGAAGTCCGAGGCGTGGTGCGTGATCGACGCAAAGCCATGGGCGAAGATATATGCGGGAATCCAAGGGGGCGCCGACGAAAGAGTCTTTTTCGAGGCGGCTTCACATGGAGATGCAGTGGCGAGGCTTCTCGTCGAAAGGCCGGTCGCCAGCGGAGACATGGTCTTCCTCCCCGGCGGCACCCCTCATGCAATTGGCGCGGGGAATCTCATCTACGAAGTGCAGCAGACCTCTGACACGACGTTTCGCCTTTACGACTGGGGAAGAGTCGGCGCCGACGGAAAGCCGCGCGAACTTCACGTTCGCGAGGCGGCAAAGGCGATTGACTACAGTCTTGCGCCGCAGAAAATGCAGCGTGGCGCTCTTCGGACGCCTTACTTCTTCATGCGCGACATTGTGATTGAAGAGCCTGTCTCCGTGAGGCCGGACGGCTCCACGTTCACGGCTGTGTTCGTTGCGTCGGGGAACCTGACCATTGCGTCCGCAGGCGAGTCCATTCTCGTTCCTGCTGTTGGCGAGGAAGTAGTGCTTGAACCGGTCGAAGGACCAGTTCGTGCAATCCTGACAACGTTGCCGCACGACGCCTGAATCTCCTGTCATTCTCTCGCGTACGGCTTGGAGGTGGGAAGCGGAGTTGAACCGCTGTAAGCGGATTTGCAGTCCGCGACCTAACCGCTCGGCCATCCCACCGGATAAGTTGCGCATATTATACCAGATTAGCGGGCCTCGTGTCAACTTCCAATGTTGCCTGTGTCGTGTAGATTTCAAAACCGGAAAAGTTGTAGCGAGCAAAACCGGAATGAGTTTCCCGCACTCGCGGCGACCCAAGCTAATACAGCCGGGCTGTTTTGAAGGCCCGGCTGCCGCTTGGGCGCCCCGCCGCGACACCTATGCAGTCACCGACTCCTGCACACCTTCGGATTGTTGGTGAACACCACCTTCGGAGACGTTCCCTTCTCCGGCTTGTTGAGCACGAGAGACACGGTTCCGTCGATGTGTCGGCAGATCCACACGCGGGTTCCGTTCGCGCATTCCGTTGTGCAGAGGACGCCGTCGACCAGCAACCTCCCGCGCGGCCCTATAGTCGAGCCCTTCCATTCCGACCAGATCAGCTCCCACCATCCGTCTTGCGGGGGCTGCCGCAGCTTGCACTGTCCCGACCTGATCTTGTCCGTCCAGACGTTCAACGGCACGTCGTGAAGCTCACGGTGCAGCTCGAACCCGTTGCGGTAGTCGACCAGGCAGTCCAGCTGTTCGTTGACCTCTTCAAGGGGTGTGGCTCCTGTAATGCCTTCCCTTGCCGCATACGCCGGAAGCCTGTCCTGCCATACCTGGTGCACGCGCTCGATCTTGCCCTTTGCCTCGGGCGTGTTCGCAAAGACGAACGAGATGTCGACGAACTTCAGTCTCTTGCCGAGCTGGGTCAGCGATCCATCGTCGTTCCTGAAGAAGCTCGCCTTGTCCACGTATATCTCAAGGGGAAGCCCGTATCTTGTGAAAGCCCCGTAGAACAAGTCCAGGTACGACGCGACCGTCTCCCTTCGGTAGAGCCGGCAGCCGACCTGCATCCGGCTGCAGTCGTCAACCATGTCGATGAGCTGGAGAAGCGGATTCGAGCGTCCGAGAAAGTAGTCGGGCGTCGCGTCCAGCTGCCACAGCTCGCCGACCGACTTGCGCTGCCAGCGGCGAACGTGCGCCGGAGGCCGCGCCCTGTGGTCGGCAAGCTGGAGATTGTTCGCAATGGCCCAGTGCCGGACCTGGGAGCGGTCGACGGGAAAGCCGAAGCGCCTCCCGACCTCGCTGGCGGCAAACGCATACGAATACCGCTTCGCGTCGCCATTCGGTTCCAACGCCCTGCGCAGGAACGACTGAACCTCGTCAGGCCACGTCGGCATGTGGTTGCCGCCGGACGAGCCCGGCTCCCAGTCGTCGCCGCGCCCCTGCGCCCGTGCCGCGAGGTAGGACGTGCGCAGCGAATATAGCTGCGACTGCCCGACCTGAAGCGACTCCATCGCCTGCTGGCGGGTGATCGCACCTGTCACGAACTGCATCATCGTGTCGCGAACATGCGCGACACCCAGTCGGTTTGATATTTGCTGTTTCATGGAGTTGATTATACTCCACATTCCGGTTTTGCTCGCTACA
>JBGUVV010000146.1:0-13260 GCA_045220525.1 Kiritimatiellia bacterium | reverse complement strand
CGCTTCCGGCGCGACAAGTCGGTCAACGGCGGCGAACAGGCGATCGAACACGGGCTCCTGGTCTGAAAGAAGCGCCGACACCACCTCGCAGCGCGGCTCGTCGAGGAGGGTTGCCGTCGGCGTAGGGTCCTTGGTGTCGGTCGCCTGCCTAACGCGCATGGCGAGGGCCTTGTAGCGCATGAGAGTCTTATACTTAGGCGAGAGTTCCGGCAGGTTCTCCTTCAGCCAGCCGCGTATTCCGCCGTTTCTGCCCACCACCGCGCCGGTTTCGTCGAACATGAGGCAGTTATCAACGTAGCATTCTAGGTCGTGGAGCATTCCGCCGAGGCGAATCATGGCCTCGCGAGACTCCTTGCGCGCACTCCACGCGGCGAGTATATCCTCGCGAGTCGGCATCGGTGCCGTCGTGCGGCGGCGCGATATCTTCCGCCGCGCTGCGGCGAGCTCTCGCCGGCGCTTCGTCTCGCGGGCGTAGTAGAAGGGGCGGCGGACGATCCTAAGGTCGCGCATGAGTTCGCGTTTCATGCGGTCGCGCTCGGCGGGGTCGGCGAGTTTCTTAACTTCGTCGCGCATTGCGACCCCTATGTCCATCGCTATGCAGACTCCGAGCATGAGGGGGTTGAACCGCGAGTCGAGAATCACCGGGCCGTTACGCCATCTTATCCAGTCCTTCCCGCTCCATTCCCCGTCCGCGCGTTCCCTTGCATTTGGGCGGTATGTGCGTAAGTCGAGATATCTCCCGGTGTACGTCCCAGCCTCGCTGAACGTCCTTCCGTAGTGGTAGGCATGCCAATATGCTGAATGTCTATAAGCCGTCTTCAAATCCCATTCCTCGCTTCAGAAGACATTATACCATAAAATGAGAATTCTATGCGGAAAATTCTTGGATGGATGTAGGACTGTGGAATGTGGCGTTTTTTTGATATACTTCGCGGTATGAAGACTTTGGAGAAGATTGCTGCAATAGATAAGGCGCTGAAGGCGGAGTTCCGTGCGCATGAGGCGCCGATTATAGAGCTTATCGAAGCGCAGACACACGATCCGTTCTGCGTGCTCGTTGGAACGATTCTGTCTGCGCGGACGAAAGACGCATGCACCGCTGGCGCGGTCAGGCGGCTTTTCGCCGCGATGCGAGGGAAGGGTTGCGCAAAGCAGGCGAAGCATAGTAATGGGGATTCTGGGCAAGCGATGCGCGGAAAGTTTGACTCTTGCCCGGCAATGCGCGGGGAGGGTGGCGTAACGCCCGCTGCGCTGGCGAGGCTTTCGCAGGCCGAAATCGAGAAGGCAATATATCCAGTTGGCTTCTATCGCGACAAGGCGCGGCATCTGAAGGCGCTGCCGGGCGTGCTTGAGGAAAAGTTCGGCGGAGTCCTCCCGAATACGGTGGAGGAACTGTGCGAGCTGCCGGGCGTCGGCAGGAAGACCGCGAACCTAACTGTTGCCGTTGGCTTCGATCTCCCCGCGATCTGCGTTGATGTTCATGTCCACCGCATCTCCAACAGGCTCGGCCTCGTGAAAACGAAGACTCCCCTCGAGACTGAGATGGCCTTGCGCAAGCTCCTCCCCGTCAAATACTGGAAAACATGGAACTCGCACATCGTTTCGTTCGGGCAGACACGTTGCGGACCTCTGCGCCCGAAATGCGATGGATGCCCGATCCGCGGATTCTGCCGCGTTCCAAAGGGGCTATCGAAATGAGGCTTTTTGACACCCACTGTCATTTTGAGACCCGCGATGCCGCCGAAATCGCGGCAATCCTCTCCCGTGCGAAGGCAGCTGGCGTGGAAAAATTGATGGCTGTCGGCGGAAGCCCAGAACTTAACTCGTCCGTAGTTATTGCCGTTGAGACTGCTAATAATGAGAATTCTATGCCTACCGTACTGGGCGCGGTTGGGTTTGACAGGGACCAAGCTGGCAAAATAGGCACAGGTAGCCTCCACGACGACCTTTCTGCAATTTTGCGTCCGCCATCGCCGCTTGTGCATTTCAATGCGATCGGCGAGATCGGGCTCGACTACCATTATTCGCCGCAGACCCGCAGGGAGCAGATGGAGCTTTTTGCCCTGCAACTCGAAGAAGCGCGGCAGCGGGATCTCCCGGTTGTCATACACACGCGCGAGGCAGCAGAAGACACGGCTACAATCCTCGGCGAGACTCCTTCGCGCGGAATCATCCACTGCTTCACCGGCGATCCATCGGAGGCCAAGGCGTATCTCGATCTCGGCTTCTACATCTCCATCTCCGGCATCGTCACCTTCAAGGCTGCGGACAACGTGCGGGCGACCGCTCTTTATGTCCCCGACGACCGCATCCTCATCGAGACAGACACTCCGTTCCTCGCGCCGGTGCCGCTGAGAGGCAAAGCCAACGAACCGGCGTTTGTGAAGCACACGTGCGAGTTTCTCGCGGCACTTCGGGGGATGGCGGCGGATGAATTTGCGGAGCTTACGTTTGCCAATGCGGAAAGGGCCCTCGGCGCATGACGGCGGATTTCGACGAGACTTTCATGCGAATGGCGCTGCGCGAAGCCGCGCGCGCGGCTGAGGAAGGCGAAGTGCCGCTCGGGTGCGTCATAGTCGCGCCGGCGGTCCTGGAGCCTGCGCACGACGGGCACCCCGCCGTCTTCGACCCCGATCCGTCGAGGGCGCGCATACTCGCGCGTACGCGCAACCAGACCGAGGGGCTTGGCGACGCGACTGCCCACGCGGAGACGCTTGCCATTTCCTCCGCGTCGCAGACTGTCGGCGGCTGGCGGCTCTCCGGTGCGCGGCTCTATGTCACGAAGGAGCCTTGCCCCATGTGCGCAGGCGCGATCTCCCTCGCGCGCCTCGACGCGGTAGTCTGGGGCGTTTCAGATCCAAAGCGCGGCGGCGGCTCGGTCTTCGGCGTATTCGCCCATCCCGGCATGAACCACCGCCCAGAGGTGGTGGCCGGAGTCCTCGAAGACGAAGCTAAGAGGATTCTGCAGGAATTCTTTAGGGAGCGGCGGCCGTGAACAGGATACTTTTCGAGCCAGATGAAATAAAGAATGGCATTGCGACATTTGGCGGCGCAAGAGCGCGCCACGTCGTTTCCGTTCTCCACGGCGAGGTCGGGCAGACGCTGAAGACAGGCGAGATCGGCGGAAAGATAGGTACGGGCGTCGTAGTCGCCATCTCCGGCGCGGACGGCGACTCGCCGGAGGTCAGCGTCTCGGTGGACCATGCCGACGAGTCCCCGCGCCCATGGGTCGATCTTGTCCTCGCGCCGCCGCGGCCGAGGGTGATGAAACGCCTTCTGCCGCAGTTTGCCGCCCTCGGCGTGGGGCGGATCGTCCTCGTCGGGGCGAAGAAGGTCGAGAAGGACTTCTGGGGTGCGACGCTCTTAAAGGAAGAAATCTACCGCCCCTTGCTGATAGACGGCCTCATGCAGTGCGGATCGTCCATCCTGCCGACTATCGAGGTTAGGCGGAACTTCCGCAAGTTTGTCGCAGATGAGCTGGACTTGGCGTTTCCGGAGAGCCTGCGCCTTGTCGCCCATCCGTGCGCCGGATCCCAGCCTCCGCCATCCGGCTTTGGCAGGCTTCTTCTCGCCATCGGTCCGGAGGGAGGCTGGACAGACGACGAAGTCGCCCTCTTGGAGGCTCATGGATTTTCTCGCTATTCGCTCGGAGCAAGGATTCTCCGAACCGACACAGCGTCTGTCGCCCTTTTGGGGCGGCTCATGCCGTAACATAAACACAAACAAAAGGAGCAAAGCAATGGAAAGAAAAGAAGGATGCTATGTGATAGACGACCTCGAGAACATCGGCAAGTACGCGGGCCTAAGCGCCAATTTCAAGATCGCCTGCGACTTCATCGCGCGAGGCGACTTTGGCAGCCTTTCCAACGGCAGGAACGACATAAGCGGCGACGACGTCTTCGTCAACGCGGTCGAGGCGCAGTACGTGAAGCCCGAGGATCGCAAGCCGGAGTTCCATCGCCACCACTTCGACATCCACGTGCCTTTGGCCGCCGACGAGAAGATCGGCCTTGCGCAGCTTGACCCGGCGGCGGTGGTTTCCTACGACGAGGGCGGCGACGGCGGATTCGCAGAGCAGGGCGTCGAGTGGTTCGTAATCGGGAAGGGGCAGTTCTGCATTACCTGGCCCGCCACCTGCGCACACGCCCCTGCGGTCACCACTGATGTCGAGAAGAAGGCCCGCAAGCTTATTGTGAAGGTGTCCGATATGGTATAATATCACTTATGATGAAAACCATAGGAGAAAAAATATTCGCAAAAGATGCGGACGGCAACTTGCTGAGCCGCATAGGTACCATGTTTCTGCGCACCCCCGGGCTCGTCACCGCGAAGGGGGTGCATGCCATGCAGCGGCTCATGTGGATAGACGAGCTCGCCAAGGAAGGCCCCGTGTCCCCCGAGAGGGAGGCGGCCGAGCTTGCGGAGTCGGTGGATCTCATATTCACCGAGAGCCAGGTCCTCATACGCCCCGATCCCGACAGGATGGACCTCGCGTTCCGCGCCGACAAGGAGCTTCAGAAGATAGTCTCGAAGCGCGCGATAAGGTTCCTGAACACCAATTCTGCCAAGGTCCGCGCGGCGCTTCGCGAGCGCGGCGAGAACTGGCGCATGGCGCGTGCGCCGATTTCGCAGGAGGACATGGACGACCTCGTCGCCAAGTCGCGCGTGGCCATCGAGGGTCGCGCCCTCTACTACTACAACCGCGCCACGGGGACTCGCTACCTCACCGCGTCCGCCGCCGCCGCGATTGGCGCCATGGAAGGGGACGAGTTCCGCAAGCAGGTTGCGGAGCTTGTCGAGGGACTTTCAAAGCGCAACCGCCACGGCCAGCCGGAGATTGACCTTTTCCCGACGACAACGCCGCCTGATGTAAAGAAGGCCCTCAAGGCGCTTGACGCCAAGCAGGCCGACGAAGCCTCGCTCAAGGCTGCATATCTCAAGATCAACACGGAATGGCGCATGAGCGTTCCGCCGGGGCTCCGCGACGAGTCCGTCGCCAACTTCGAGTGGCGCAACGAAATCTGCCGCGCCCTCACGCGCCTTCCAAACGATACCTCAGCCGAGGAGCAGGAGCTTATAGCGGGCATCGCGCCGGAGTTCTACCGCCAGATCGAATGGCTGCCGGGCGTTCGCATCGACGGCTGCGAGGTCGTCTTCGACCCGATATACGACGAGGCCGCCCGCACGCAGGACCCGGAGCTCCTTTCGCTCTGCGATCCGCGCGTCAAGAGCTTCCTCTTCAACATGATGCGCCTTTTTGCGAAGATGAAATACGTCAACGTCGGGCGCATCGTGAATCCGCTCTCGCGCAGGCCCATCGAGGGCGAGAAGCGGGTGCACGCATTCATCATGCAGTATCTCGAAGACGGCGCAAGCGCTCCGAAGGTGATGATGATCCGCCTGCAGAAGTGGGGAGTTCCCGAGCACCTTGACGAAGGCAAGGACATTCTCCAGTCCATCGTGGAGGCGGAGGAGTATTCCGACTACATACTCGACCGCCGCCTGATGTGCCGCCAGCTGGGGATGAACCTTCCGATACGTCTTGGCTACGGGCACTTCACAGAGCGGTACAGGGGCTTCAACCAGTACAACGGCTGCACGGTGCGCTCCGCCTATTTCATAAGGAGCTACATCCCTGGCATCGCGTCTGACAAGGTTCCGGCCTCTAAGCTCAGGAACCCAGCATGGGCGAGGAAGTTCGCGTTTCTCATGGGCGAGGCCGCGGCAATCGATTTGGTTGTTGGAAGGCGCGGCTCCACGACTGGCGAGCTTCTTTTCGATAGATGCCACGAAGTCGTGAAGACCGGCGTTGACTCCATGCCTGTGGAGGTGAAGATCGCCGACCACGAGGGAAGCTTCTACGAATACGAGAAGCCGCTCGAGGCGATTGCCCCGGACTACGCGGAATTCGCGAAGAGTCGCCGGGAGATGGTGGGCGAATACGCGCCTTTCGCCGAAGCGTACGTGGAGGGGTTCCGCCGCAAGCTTGCGGAGACGCAGGCCGCGTACAGGCGCGAGAAGCGCGCTTTCGACGAACTCTTCTCCGACCGTCCCTACGACACCAACGGTTCAGGGGCGTATCGCTGGGCAAGGGTTCTCAAGCGCCTTGACGAGTGCGACCCCGATCGCGTGGCGTCAGTTCTCAAGGCTGCGGTAGGATGCTGAAGTACGCCGCGAGACGGGTCTTGGAGACGATCCCGACTACGCTCGGGATCCTCCTCCTCGCCTTCGCGCTCTTCAACGTGGTCGGAGGCTCTCCCGCCGCCGTGATCCTCGGCAAGAACGCGACGCCCGAGGCGATTGCGGCGTTTGACCACAAATGGGGCTACGACAGGCCCATGCTGGAGCAGTTCGCGAACTTCGTCCTCGGCCTGTGCAAGGGCGACTTTGGATATTCGCTGGAATACCGCGAGCCGGTGATCGACGTCCTTGCCCGCGGCGTAGGGCCTTCGCTCACGCTGACCGTCCCCATCCTCGTCTTCGGCACGTTGGCGGCGCTTGCGCTTGCCATGATGTCGGCGGCGTTCCGCGGAAGGGCAGTCGACAAGGCGGTCCTCCTTGCCTCTACCGTCTTCATGAGCGTGAACTATGTAGTCTGGGTTCTCGCAGGGCAGTTCTTCCTCTCCTACAAGGCAGGGCTCTTCCCGATCTGGGGCTATACCGGAGTATATAGCCTTGTGCTTCCCGTGATGATAGGCGTCCTTTCGTCCCTTGGTTCCGACGTCCGCTTCTTTAGGACTGCAATCCTCGACGAGATGTACAAGCCATACGTCCTTACCGCTCGCGCCAAGGGGCTTTCAGGCGCAACCATCATGGTGAGGCACGTCCTAAGGAACGCCTTGATCCCGGTGACGACATATGTATCGCTTTCGATCCCCTACCTCTTCACGGGATCGCTGCTTCTTGAAAGCTTCTTCGGGATACCGGGGCTCGGATCCGTGTCGATAAACGCGATACACTCGTCCGACATGGCCGTCGTGCGGACGGTCGTCGTGCTCGGTGCGCTCATATACCAGTTTGTGAACCTCGCGACCGATCTCCTCTACGCGGCGCTTGACCCGCGGGTGAGGCTGGCTGCGTGACGGAAAGAGGAAGGGGAGCTATGTCCATAAGCGAAGAGATACGGGCCCTGGCCGCAGAGCGCAAGGCCGTCATACTTGCGCACAACTACACGAGGGGCGAAGTGCAGGACGTCGCCGACTTTATGGGCGACTCTCTCGAGCTTGCGCGGCGTGCGGCGACAGTCGATGCCGACGTCATCGTTTTCTGCGGCGTGTATTTCATGGCAGAGACAGCCGCGATACTCAACCCTGGGAAGAAGGTCCTAATCCCAGATCCGACGGCCGGCTGCCCCATGGCCGACATGATAGACGCCGCGCAGCTGCGCGAGCTCAAGGCCGCGCATCCTGGCGCGAAGGTCGTATGCTACGTCAACTCGACTGCGGAGGTGAAGGCCGAGTGCGACATGTGCGTCACAAGCGGAAACGCCATGCGCGTCATGGAGACGTTCCCGCCCGAGCAGGAGATCATCTTCGTGCCGGACCAGCACCTCGGCTCGCATGTCATGGGGCTCCTCGGGCGCAAGTACATTCTCTGGCCCGGCTACTGCCCGACGCACGCGGCGCTGACGGCGAAGGCCGTCGCAGATGCCCGAGCGGCCCATCCCGGCGCTCCCGTCATCGTCCATCCGGAGTGCCAGAGGGACGTGCGCGAGGCTGCGGACGAGAGCCTTTCGACGGGCGGGATGTGCAGCTATGCGCGGCAGTCGGCATCGCGGGAGATAGTAGTCGGGACGGAGGTTGGCATCCTTCACCGGCTTCGTGCGGAGAACCCGGGCAAGGCGTTCTTCCCGATAAACGATCATCTCGTCTGCCCCAACATGAAGAAGACCACTCTCGAGAATCTCGCCTCCTGCCTTAGGGAAATGAAGGTGGAGGTGAAAGTCCCGGAGCCTACGGCGTCCGCCGCAAGGCGCGCTGTCGAGGCGATGCTCGCGATAGCATGAGCGGGGTTTTCGATTGGTGCGACTAACTGGGATCGAACCAGCAACCTTCGGCTTCGGAGGCCAACGCTCTATCCAATTGAGCTATAGTCGCATTTTCGGACAGAGCGTATTATACCAAAAAAACCGCCTTCGCGCAGGGTTCGAAAGAGGCCATTAGAGGCTGAGACCCTTGTCCCTAAGGCTGTCGAGAGTGTCGCTGAGGCGCTCCCGCTTTTTCCTTATGACGTCGTCTGGCGAGTCGAAGAGAGAAGGCTGCCCGTCGTCGGGCGCGTCGGAGAAGTTCGTGACGCCAAAGCCGACGAGCCGTATCGAGCCTTTCCACGCCGACGGCGGCATCGCCAGGTCGAAGAGCGCAAGCGCGGCGGCGCGGAACGCCATGTCGTCGCGCGCAGGCGAGTCGAACGGCATCTGCCGCGTAATGGTGTTGAAGTCAGCGTCGCGCAGCTTTAGCTTTGCGGTCTTCGCCCATCTCGTCTCGCGGCGGAAGCGGATTCCCACTTCGGAGACGAGATCGAGGAGCTTCGCGCGGATAGTCTCCCTGTCGCTTACGTCGATCTCGAAGGTGTGCTCCCTGGAGACGGACTTCTCTTCCGATCCTTCCCAATATACCGTGTCGTCGCAGATGCCGAATGCGTAGCTGCGCAGGGACTCGGCCGCGGCGGAACCGAGGATGGACGCGAGATGCGCCTTTGGAATCCTCTGGATGTCGCCGCATGTCCTTATGCCGTATGGCGCGAGCGCAGCTACCGTCTTCTTCCCGACGCCCCAGAGAATACCGACGGGCTTCGGCGCAAGGAAGCGGGCGATCTCGTCGCGGCCGAATGGCATTAGGGTGAGGCCGTCCGGCTTGTTCTGCTCGCTGCCGATTTTTGCGAGGAGCCTGTTTGGCGCGAGCCCAACGGAACACGTCACTCCGCATTCGCGCTTGATCGCCGCCCGCAGCGCCTCGCCGATGCGCCTTCTGCATCCGACGGCGTCGGTCGCCGGATCTCCGTGGAGATGGAGGCAGCCAGTGACGTCGAGAAATGCTTCGTCGATTGACACGGGTTCTACAAAAGGCGTGAAGCTTCCGAAAACGGCGAACGCCTTTTCTGAAACCTCGTGATAAAGTTCCATGTGCGGGCGGACGAAGATCGCGTGAGGGCACAGGCTGTAGGCGGTGCGGCTTGGCATCGCGCTGTGGACGCCGAACCTTCGCGCTTCGTAGCTGCATGTCGAGACGACTCCTCGCTCGTTCGGACCTGCGCCGACAATGATGGGCTTGCCGCGCCACTCGGGGTTGCGCAGCAGTTCGACTGACGCGAAAAACGCATCCATGTCGACATGCAGAATCGTCTTCTCTCCCATGCGCACAGTATAGCAAAAGAACAGCACGTCTCGCAATTGACGACAATATTTGATTTAATTTCCTCTTGCATCAATGAAGGAGAATATGCTATTATTCAAGCAGAAGTTGCGGATGTTGCATCCATAGCGGATGTGCCGACAACTCTGACTAAGAAAAGGATCAAAAAAATGGCTAGCAAGAATGTTGCTGCGAAGAAGGCTCCGGCGAAGAAGCCGGTTGCCAAGAAGGCCCCTGCGAAGAAGGCTCCCGCGAAGAAGGCGTGCTGCTGCAAGAAGGCTGCCGCTGCCAAGAAGCCGGCCGCCAAGAAGGCCGCCCCTGCGAAGAAGGCCCCGGCTAAGAAGGCCAAGAAGTAAGCGATCGCGGCTTGTGCCGCATGGGCGCGTCGGTTCCCAATGCCGGCGCGCTCTTTTTTTTGTGGCTTCCGTTTGGTATAATAATGGCGATGAACGACAGCCTTAAAGAATGGTTCGTCAGAACCGAAGAGGGAAAGGTCTATGGACCGGCGGCGCTCGAGTCGCTTGTATCGTGGGCGCGCGAGGGCCGCGTGGAGCCTACGGGATTTGCGTCCAAGGACCGCATAAACTGGACTCCGCTCCAACTTGTCCCCGAGCTTGAGATGAAGTGGCTTGTGGAGACCGAGCCAGGAAAAGTCTTCGGCCCGTTCAACCGCCAGGTGGTCATAAGCCTCTTCCGCGACGGGAGCGTGCCTTCGTCGGCGAAGGCCTACCGCCTCCATGAATTTCCCGTTGACGAGGACGCTCCGCCGGTAGAAGTCGAGAAGATCGTGGAGAAGGTTGTCGAGAAGGAAGTTCGCGTCGAGGTTCCGGTTGAGAAGATCGTCGAAGTTCCCGTAGAGAAAATTGTCGAGAAGATTGTCGAAGTTCCAGTCGAGAAGGTTGTAGAGAAGATTGTCGAGGTAGAGCCGCGGGCGAGGACGGAGCTCGTCGTGCCGGAGGTCGTAGAGCCTGTGGATCGCGTGCCTCCGGTTAAGTCGCCTGGTTCGCTCTTCGGCGGCCTCGACCGCGACAAGCTTGCGGCGCTCGAGTCCGCCGCGCAGCGCGAGCTGGCGAGGGGGCGCGGCTTTGGTCTTAAATCCAGGTTGTTCGGGAGGAAGCCATGACAGACGATGCCAAGTGGTATCTGCGGACGATGGACGAGACGTTCGGTCCGGAGACGGAGGAGACGCTCGTCTCGTGGGCGAAGATGGGTCGCATTCAGCCAGGCCAGGAGGTCTCCGACGACGGCGAGATATGGCGGCGAGTGGAGGACGTACCATTCCTCGACATGCGCTTTTCAATAGACATCGGCGACGGCAATCCGCGCGGCCCGTTCAACAAGGCGGCGGCGGAAGCGCTTCTTGCAAGCGGCAGGCTTCCGCTCTCGGCGAGTCTCGTCGAGACGCGTGCGCCTTTTCCCTCTGGCGACGAGGAGGCTCGCGCAGCCGAGGAGAATGTCGTTGAGAATGTCGTCGAGAAGGAAGTTCGCGTCGAAGTCCCCGTCGAAAAGATCGTCGAGAAGATTGTCGAAGTTCCGGTCGAGAAGATCGTGGAAAAGGAAGTGCGCGTCGAGGTCCCCGTCGAGAAGATAGTCGAGAAGGTTGTCGAAAAGGTCGTTGTCGACGAGACCCGCGTCAAGGAGCTTGAGGGTCTCCTTGAGGAAGAGCGCAGGCATACCGCGGACCTCCAGACGCACGTCGACCAGGCGCTCAAGGCTTCGTCGGAGCTTAAGACTGCGCTTTCCGAGAAGGAGTCGGAACTTGCTTCCAAGGAAGCGGAGATTGCCGCAAAGGAGTCTGACATCAAGACTGCGGAGGCGAAGGCGGCGAAGCTTTCAGAGCAGGTCGTCGCACTTGAGGACGAACTCAAGCGCCTGCCTGCTGCGGCAAGCGAGGTCGCGGACGTGCAGGCAGCCGTCTTCAAGATAATGCAGGACGAATCGTCCGAGCTTGACGCCGCGATCGAGAGGGAGAAGGCGGAGTTCGAGACCTTCAGAAAGCTTCTTGCGGAGCGGATAGACAGGATGACCGGCCGCCGCCGCGAGATTCTGAAGCGCAGCGGCGCGAACCTCGAGGAGATGACGCGCAAGGCCCTCATCGAGCGTCCGGAAGATCCGCGTACGGCGCGCCTCCGCCGCGACTATGAAGAGCTCCAGCGCGTCCACGAAAAGGCGATGCTCGACAGCGAGGCGAAGATCCGCCAGCTTTCCGACCGTCTCGAGAGAAAGACGGCGGAGGAGTCCAGGTTCGAGGAGCGCATGAAGGACGCGACGCAGATGCGCGCAGAGATCCAGCAGCTGCAGGAGCGCCTCCAGCGCACGGAGAAGGACTTGATGGCGGAGCGGCAGAAGTGCGAAGAGCTCCGCCAGAGGGAGGCGACAAGCCAGCAGGCGCTCATGGCTCGACTTGCCGCCCTTGAGTCGCCGTCGATAGGGACGGCGCAGACGCTTTCTACAAACCAAAGCCGCGAAGCCAGAATGGTCAAGCTTCCCAGCTGGATGAGGCTTAAGCACTGATGGTCGCGCTCTGCTCAGTTCTGCTGGCCCTTTCGATCTGGGACTATCCTGCGCGCCAGCCGCAGCACGAAGCCCTGAGGATGCGCTTCGTCGCCGCCCAGCGCAAGGGGGACACCTCGGCCATGGAGAGCATTTGCCGCAGCGGCGTCGAGCTTCTCCCCGACGACCCTACGTGGCGCTACAACCTCGCCTGTTCGCTCGTGTATTTCCCGAAGCGCAGGGAGGAGGCGATGAACACGCTTGAGGAGGCTATCGACCTCGGCTTCCGGGACGAGAAGAAAATCGCCTCCGATCCGGACTTCAAGCAGGTCGCCGGCACCATGCGCTTCCAGCAGCTCGTCGAATACGCCAAGGAGATGAAGACACGTCCCATGCTGTTCGGGCCAAACGCAACAGTTGACGCGACAGGCATCTTCGGCTCGATGGTTTCGCTTGGCGAGCAGAACCTCGGGTGGGATTTCGACTGCGGATGCTTCACCGCCTATGTGAAGCTCGCCCCGGCGAAGGCGGAGCCGTGGACGGGCGACCTTTACATGAACAGGGACGGCGGCCACTCCAAGCTCAATGTCGCCGCGTTCCCTGGCCTCACGGAGGTTCGGCTTGACGCGGAAGGGCGCGAGAAGAGGATGGATCTCGACCTCCCGAACCTCATCCTCCCGCTTCCGACGTTCGGCAACTGCTCCCGTGCTCTCGTGGGCAGCCCCTACTGGCGGTCCATACCTCGCGCCCTCGTCACCATGTCTGCCTCAAAGATCAAGACCATGGAGAGGGCGTATCTCTCCAACCAGATATGGGTATTCCCGTCGAACGCCGACACCCCGCCCGTCGGGACGAACGGCGACGTGTTCGCATCGATAACGCCATACTGTCTGACAACCGCCGGGCGAAGCTTTTCCGACCTCCCGTGCCTCAGGGCGGCGCTCCACGCTTCCGCAGCATTTGACAGGAAGGTTAAGGCGGAGATCGTGAGGCGCGGGCTTCTTGCGCCGACGATAATGACTCTCATGCGCAAGTCGCTCGGCTTCGTGAATTCCGAAGACGAATATACAGGCCCCCGCGCGCATCCGACAGCGATGCCGCCGGACGGAGTGAACACCAACAGGCTCAAGGCGGCGGCCGCCGCGATGACGACAACGGCCATTCCGCCGCTTGTGACGGTCGCGGTGCGGATGGCGCCGCCTGTTGCGAAGAGCGCATATCCCGAGCTTACCTACGCGACTCCGTTTGCATGGGCGTTCGTCCTGCGCTCCGACGACGAGACGAGGGTATTCCAGCTGATTGCCGAGGGCGCCGAGGAATACCGATTTGTGCAGACGCATGGAACGGGCGTCCAGGTGAAGATCGAAAGCACCGGCGTGAACTCCGCCAAGGTCACGATCAACCGCAAGGGCATGGG
>JBGUVV010000145.1:0-8174 GCA_045220525.1 Kiritimatiellia bacterium | reverse complement strand
TCTCATTCGTTTGGTTCTCCTTAGTGCAGATTTGCACTACTTTACCAAACGAAGTTCAAATTTAGTTCAAGATTGAAAAAATTTTTTATACGGCTGCGACGCATGAGAGCGGGCGGCCAGCGAGGCCAAAGCAGTCGCGGGGGGTAATCGCAAAGCGGATGGGCTTGCCCTGCGGCAGTTCGGCGGCGGAGAACAGACATTCGCCGGGAATGTCGGCATTCTCCTCTGGATATGCGAAACCGGCGGCGATGAGATTGCGCACGACGGGCACGTCTGCGCCTTCGGGCGTCGCCTCCACAATGTAGTCGAACACGCGGCAGCCCTTCACCGTCTTCGCTCGCGGAAACGACACATAGACGCATGGCTCGCCCTTGTGCCCGACGCCCTCAAGCGCGTGCCCCTTCGGGCAGCGCACCGCCGTGATCTTCGCATCCGCCGCGAACTGAGGCGCCGTGCGCTGCGCGGCGCGGCGCTTGAAGTCGAACGGGCCGCCATGCCGCGCCAAGATCGGGACCGACCACGCGGGGCCGATTGGACGGCCAAAGTCCAGCGAATGGCGGTGTACGAGGAGATGGTCGTCGAACACTTCGACAAGTTCGCACCCGCCGCCCTTCTCGTCGCCGCCCCACGGCTTGGAGTCGGCCATGGATGACATGAACTGCTTCCTGTAGCTCGGATGCCAATAGGCCGTCACGTTGTCGTAGTCAAAGCCGCACGCGCCTTCGTGGATGCACCCTGCGCCAATCGACGTGAACGCCCCCTGCCATACCGTGCGCTCGTCCGAAATCGCGCAGTGGGAATGGCCGGAAATCGCAACCGCGTTCGGGAACTGCGACAGCGCATGGATAGATTCGCCGCGATCGTTGCTCGACAAATACTTGGCATGGCACGTCCCCTTCGGGTGCGCGTGCTGGCAGTAGAAGAACGGTTTCGCGCCGCGCAGCTCCGCCGCATGCGCCTTGAAGTAGTCGTCGAGCGGCGGCTTGAGGCTCGACCACTGCGCACCGATGAAGGTGTATCCCTTGACCTCGCACCGCCAGATCAAGTCCCACTTCTGTCCGAAGAGCCTCTGCCACGTCTTCGCAGGGTTGTCCTTGTAGTTGAACCTCTGGGCGAGCATCTGCTCTTCGGTGAAGTTCCTCCACCGCCCGCTCCACGCATCGACATCGTGGTTCCCGGTGGAGATCATGAGCTTCACGTTTTCCGGGAATACGCGATGCCAGGCATCGGCAAACGCCTCAAGCTCCCTGACAAGGCCAGAGTGCGCGATGTCGCCCGGGCACAGCACTGCGTCCACGCCCTTTGACGCAAACCAGCGGAGCGCCTTTTCCGCCCGCTTGGCCGCGTCTGGCTTGCCGCCTATGTGCACGTCGCTCATGACGCCAAAGCGGAGATTGGGCTTCGCCGCCGCAAACGCGGCATTAGGGAGCGCTGCCGCCCCGCCTGCAGCCAACATCCCCCCGACAAAGCTTCTGCGCGTAACCGTCATTTCAAACTTCCTTTCGTTCATTGTGGCATATAGTTCGTGGCTATATTGGATTGACTTTGAAAGGCGCATCAGACACTTCCACCGTGGAACCGACGCCGAAGAGCCCCTGCGCGTCCGGCTTCTCGACATCGCCCCAACTGCGCACGCACGGGCCGTCAACTCCCTCGACAGTGACGTTGCGGAAAACGAGCGAGGCTATGTGCGCACCGCGAACAAATTCAGCCTGTTTCTTCGAGAAGGATACGCGGCAGTTCTCAAGTGCCAGCGAAAGCCGTTCCTCCCCGTCTCCGTAGGCGCAAAGGCTCATCCCCACGTCCTTCGCCACGACGCCTTCAAAGCGAAGAGAGGCGAGCGGCTTGTTTTTCTGCCACGTTTCGTTGCCTGAAAAATTGTAATGGAGAAACCGGCCGGCATTCTCAAGGCGACAGTTGCGCACGACAATCTCGCCCGGCACATGGCGGACCTTTATCGTGAAATCGGAGTAGTAGGTGAAGAGCGAAAGCATCGTGCGCCTGCCGACGCCCGGAACGCCGTGGGAACCGGAGATCCAGTCCTTCTTTGGCAGCGAGTTGCGTATCGGATATTCGGCTGGACCATAGGCGTGGCAGTTCTCGACGAGAACGCGGCGCCCGCCGAACCGAAAAGCGCTGCAGGCGGTGTTGAGCTCGCATCCACGAACCGTGACATCCTCGTTGTCGAATCCGGCAATGCAATCGTCGCCGGTCTTCATCGTGCAGTCAGCAATCACGACGCGGTCGCAGGAGGAGAAATGAACGCCGTCATGCCCGCCAAGTATCGCAAGCCCCTCGAAGCGCAAGTCGGCCGAGTTCCAGACGTTGTGCGCCCAGTTGCCGGTGTTGCGAATCGTATAGCCGCCGAAGAAGAGGTTTGTCGAAGCGTGTACGGATATTCCGTGAACGCCCCTGAAATGTTCCTCGCCGATTGGATCGTAGCTGTCTGAGCCGTCGATCTCCGAGCCGGGCTCGCCGACGATCCGGACATTCTGTGCGCGAAGAATGCGGATAACCGCATTGTTCCAGCGGCTCGCGCACTTCAGGATGTGGTCGTTTGTCTTGCGCTGCGCAGGAGGCGCCCAGACGACACCCGGCGCAAAATCGCACTTTGGAACCGGTTCGACCAGGTCTTCCGCAAGGACGTCGTACTCGTCGCAGTTGCGGCTCGCCTTGATTGCCGCTCCGCCCTTCATGAGAAGCGTCGTGTTGCTCCTGAGACGAAGCCCCTTCACGCGATAGACTCCGTGCTCGACCGCCACCGTTCCGCCGCCTGCGCGAAAGCAGTCGTCGAACGCCTTCTGGAGCATCGCCGTCGCGTCGCCCTCTATGGGGCGCACGGATATCTCAAATTGCGCAGCGAACGCGGCAGGCACAAGAAGCAACGCTGCAGCAAGCGCCATTGATCGGTCAGCCGCCATAGAAGTTCCCCGGCTTGTCGTACCAGAACGTCACCATGCGCCTGTCGTGCATCCTGACGCGCTCGAGCCAGTTCCTTGGGCGCGGCCTGTCCCGCCAAAGGCGGTTGAAGAAGAAGTCCGTCTGGCGGAACATCAGTTCCGCACGGTCTTCGAACGTCCTGAAGAGCGCGTAGCCGATGTCGCCCCAGAAGCCACCGGAAGGTAGCGTCGCCGTCTGCACCGTCCGCGAATTGGAATAACCGTCATGCAGAAAGCCCTCCGCGACGACATGGTCGTGCCCGAAGATGTAGCCAAACGCCGTCGGGGCGTTTACGACTTCCTTGACTATGCCGACCTCTCGCGCCGAGTGGTGGGCGCCGACGAACGTCGGACGAGTCGCCGCGGAGAGCGTCGTGCGCAGCCATTCGCGCTGGGCGGCGTCTATCGTGCCCTCGACGTGGCTTCCCTTGGTCGGCTCTGCCCAGTCCTCGCCCTTGCGCGACTTGAGCGTGTCGAGGAGAATGAGGTCCGCGTTCGGCGTAGAGACCTTCGAGACTATGCGCTCGGGGAGGAGCATACGCGACCTGTATTCGGGAAACACCTTGAGGAACATTGCGCGGTTGTCGTGATTGCCCATGCCGAGCGTAAGCGCTATGCCGGCGTCGGAGAGCGGCTTCAGCGCGGCGGCAGCGATGCGGAAGTCCTCTTCCCATCCGCACGACGCCGAGAAGTCGCCGAATACGACCGCGTTCGCCGGAAGCGGCCTGAGCGCAAGGATCTCCCCAACAAGCATCGGCAGGATCGCGTTCTGCTGCGTCGGGCCGTTCTTCCACCGCAGCGTGTTGTCGTGCTGGTGGATGTCGGAAAGAAACATCATCAAGTTGGGGTCGTGCAATCGAGTGTCCGCGGACACGCACACGCCCGTCGCCGCCGCGCCCGCGCCGGCAAGGAATCCCCTTCTCGTCATTTCCATGTCTTGATCTCCTCTCCGTCCCCCTGGTAGAGGCGGATCCAGTCGATATAGTAGTCGATGGGAAGCTTGTCGTCCGCCTTGATGCGTTTCTCCTTCGGGCACCAGCTATGGCCCGGGGTAAAGATTTCGTTGTTGATGTGAATGTTGTGGAAGTCGTGGTGGCCTGCCATGCCAAGGCCTTCCTTGGGGCAGTAGTCTTGCGCCTCGTCCAACGGGAAGGTCGCGAATTTTTCGCCATCGACAAAAAAAGACATCTCCTTCGGCGTCCACTCGAAGCCATAGACGTGGAACTCGTCGTTCAGTTTCGCGCAGTCTTTGAAGATGTAGGAGCGCTTAAGGCATCCCTCGCCGCCCGGCAGCATGAAGTGCCTTTTGCCAGGCGCCCACTTGTGCAGGTTGGCCACAACGGCATTCGATGAGGAGAACACCTCGAAGATGTCCACCTCCGACATCCACGACGCCTTCTGCAGCCTCGGCTGGGCGGTCATCCAGAAGCTTGGCCATGCGCCATGCCTAAATGGAACCTTCGCGCGCATCTCCAGATATCCGTACTTGAACGCCATTCTGTCGCGCGTCGATACGCCGCGCGGCAGCATTTGCGGCTTTTGTGGATTGCCAGACGGAACGACAAGCAAGTGAAGGCATCCGCGCTCGACCCGAGCCGTCCGCGAATCGTTCACATAGACACAGTCGGTGGAGTTCATCGTCTGATGGAACTTCCACTTCGACTGGTCAAGCGCCGCGCCGTCAAACTCGTCGCTCCAGACGAGCTTCCGCCCGTCCTTCTGCGCGGCGCAGGCGGAATGCACCGCCGCGCCGATCGCCGTCACGCACACCAGAACAAATGCAAAGCTCTTTGTCATGGTGACATATTATAGCAAATATGCCCTGTCAGCGGATTATGATCGACATGCCGTCCGACTCGCCGAGCCACCTGAGGCGAGCTGTCGCAGGGCTCGTCCCTTCCGTGTAGGTATAGGTATTGCCGCCGTAGGTCCGCTTGCCGGTCCATACTCCGTCGACAAGCGTCTCGACGGAATAGCGCCTCACGGGAACCGTCTCGCCGCGGCTGTTGACCGTTGTCGTCGCGGTGAACGTCCATTCGCCCTCGACCTTGTACGCGCCCGTCTCGGCCTGCGTTCCACCACCCGCGACAACGTACACGTTCGTCACGCCAAGCGCTCCGAAATAGCGCACGGCATCGACATTGCGGTTGCGGACAAGCTCCTCCTCCGTCAGCACGCGGTCGTAGTAGCGGAAGTTCTTGATCTTGCCGACCATGCCTTCTGTGCCGTTGCTGTTGCGGTTGCCAAGGCCGTAGCCTGTGGTCGAGACGGAAGTGACCGAAGAAAACTCGTTGTAGAGCCGCTGCGCACCGTAAGTACCATCCTTGTGATACTCTGTCGGAATCGTCGTGTCGGAGAACATCATCGCCTTCTTGCCATCATAATCCATAATGGCGGTCGCGTAATCGTAATGCAAGTCCTTGGCGTGAAAATACATGAACGTTCCGCCCTGTGCCTTCCAGCAGAACGAACTCGCCGCCGAACCATCATAAGAAGGCGACACAAGCGATATGTTGAAGTGGTTGTCATAGGCGTTCATTATGTAGGAGAACTTGGTCGACGTGGCCGTCTGGCTCGCGATGTCCGCATCAATGAGCGTCTGCAGCGTGAAGTTCTTCAGCGGCCCAACCTTGCCGGCACCCCTGAAACGCGGGCCGCCGCGGAAGATGTAGCCGTCCTCTGCCCACTCACCGGTTGTCGTTTCGCCATTCCACGAGAGGTCATAGGCCGCTCCGGCCGAACCGAGGTTCTTCCAGGTCGTTGCGATAGAATCGTGGTCTGCGTCGGTGCCGCCCTGGTTGCGAATGCCGTCATAGTTCCAGAGGAGTCCCGCCTGCGAGTAGTCATCAAACGAGTAGTCTGCCGCCGTGCGAAGACCACGCACAGGCCTCCAGCGCCAAGTGAGACGCACAAGACCGGCCGCGGTCGTGTAGGCGTAGGAGTTGGAGTCGCCAGACGTGGCACCAGACCACGCAGAACCATCCCATGTCTCGACCGTGTAGCCATCGCAAGCATATTCAATGCCCTTCGCCGTCGCGCTTGCAGGTGCGGAGAAGGTGTGCGAACCATCTACCGCGTAGGGTCCGTCGGGCTCGTCACCGCGCAGATACGGAATGGTCGATTGCACTACGACATTCGGATTGTCCGGGATGCCAAAATAGCGCCAGTTGTCAACCTTGCGGTTCTGTGCCAACTCCGCAGCCGTGAGCGCACGGTTGTACTGGCGAAAGTTCTTGAGCGTTCCGACGAAGAAGTATTTGTAATCATTCTTGCCATATCCACCAAGACAGAATCCTGAATCCGAATATGAAGCGGAGGTGTTGGTCTTGTAGCCATTGCCAGACGTCGGCTCCGTCGTGCCGTCGAAGAAAGTCTGCTTGTTGGTATCCTTCATGATTGCAGTCGCGTATCCGTAAACACCTCCCGCCATAAAGGGAAGGTTTGCCGCCGCGAACCCGCCATATCTCCAGAAAAGAGCCCCGTCAGATTTCCGTATATGAAATGCGAACGTGCTGCTATTTGCGCCGAACGGATAGACGTCATCCGACAACTGATCTGAAGCCTTGGCGTCCATCAGCATCTGGAGAGAATAGTTCTTGTCGACATCGAATCTTCCCGGCGAATTGCAACGGAAGCGACTCTTGCCCTTTATAGAGAACCCGTTCTCCGTCCAGAAGCCAGGGTCGTAGTTGTCGACATCCAGACTCATGGCGGTCTCCCATCCGGTGCCAGTCGTATTTGCCCGTTGGATGAAGAGGTCATTGTCGTGACCTTTGGAGGCAAGGTTCACCCAGTTCGTCGCTGTGTAAGAGTGCTGCAAATTGGTGCCGACGTTGCAGATGCCGTCGTAGAAGACTTCAAGCCCAGCCCAAACGTAGTCGTGCACCGTGTAGCCAAGATTGGCAAGGCCAGCCGCCTTCGCCCACTGCCATGTGAGGCGGACACACTCGCCTTCTGTCACGACAAAGGCGCACGGCGAAAAGAGCGCGGCCTTGTGGAAGACGGGCTCAGACCAGACGTCTCCGTTGCGCGTCTCGACCGTATAGCCCGTGCAGACATAGTCGATGCCTCCGACATTAACAGTCGCAGGCGCGATAAAGGTGTGGCGTCCATCGACGGCATAGCAACCGGAAGGTTCCATTCCCTCGACGCCCGCAACAGCAGTGGCGACCACGGCGTTCGTGACAGGAAGCGGGGCGACGCGGTTAAAGAACCGCGCTTCGTCAATAACGCGGTTCCAGGCGAGTTCTTCCTCTGAAAGGGCGTGATTGTAAACTCGGAAAAACTTCATTGTGCCAGTGAACATATGGCCTGCTCCACTGCCCGTACTTCCAATAACATACCCCGCTTCGTCGTGTCCGACAACGGTGTCATATTGGCGGAAGCCATTGCCGGAAGTCGGTGCCTTCGTTCCGCTGAAGAAAGCCGTCGTCTTGGCCGTCCCATCGACAATTGCCGTGCCGTAGTCGAACGTCCCGCCATCAAGGAACGAATCCTTGGAATGATTGTTCGCGGCATTGTATGCCATCTTGTTCCGCCAGTAGAGCCGACCTTGGCTCTTTACAAAGGGCATGGAGAACACGTCGTAGTTAACGCCGAACAAGAATCGCGTTTCGTCTATCTGCCCTGCCGACGTTGCATCGACAAGAAACTGAATGGTATAGCTGGTGCCCACCGTAATCTTTCCAGGGCTATCGCGGCGGAAACGGCTGTTGCCCTTGAAAACAAAGCCATTGTCTGTCCATTTGCCATAGGTCTCACTGGAAAGCTCTGCGGCGGTCAGTGCCGTCCAACTGGAATTGTAGCGTTGCAGGACAATGTCGTTCGCCGAGCCGAACGAGCCGAGGTTCGCCCAGGTGCGGGCGTTCGGATCGTGATTCTCCGTCTTGCCGACGTTTCGGATACCGTCGTAATCCCAAATCAAGTCGCTCTGGACGTAGTCGCCCACGTCGAACGCCTTGTATGCCGGGTTGTCCCAATACTTGATGCCTGCATGACAAGCCAAGGCCGCGGCCGCCGCAGCCATCGTCGTTAGTAGTTTCTTCATTCCATGTTCTCCTACTTCGCCCCAATCTGGTTTGATTACACGAATTATAGCAATTGCCCTTTTCAACGACAAGCAAGATATACGGCGTTTTCAATAAAAGAGGTCGCCGGACAGACTAAATGCAACTAGGGGCAGGTTAAATGCACTGTAGCTCTGCGGTGTGCATTTAGTCTGCCAAATTGCATTTA
>JBGUVV010000144.1:0-3213 GCA_045220525.1 Kiritimatiellia bacterium | reverse complement strand
ACGGCTTCACCGCCGACCTCGCCGCGGCATCGGACAAGGTGCTCGCGAAGATGCAGGGCGTCCTCACCGCGAGGCTCTCCGCCGCGTTCCGCCAGTCCACTGCGTCCGCCAAGAACAAGCCGCTCTGGCAGAAGACGCTTGACGAGATCGCGGGCGCCGGAACGCTCGACGTCGATACCGGCTACGGACAGCTCCTCATGGAGGCGCTTTCGACCTACTTCTCCAAGATGGAGCCGATCGACCGCCACCGCATGGCGTCCTCGCTGCTGCGCTACGCAGGCTCCGACTCCAATTCGGGCGAGATACTGGGCGCGCTTATCAAGGGCGCGGGCCCGGTGCTGCAGAAGCTCATGCAGGGACTCCCGCAGACCGCGCTTCCGGCGGACCTCCGCCAGGCGGTGGCGGATCTCAAGAGCAACCTCCCGTCCATCCCGCCGGAGATGGTCCGCGCCACGCTCCTCGACATGGTCCAGCGCTCCAACGGGCGCATCACGTCGATCGAGCTGACGAAGTCCCTCGGCGCGGCGACGGTCGGACAGGCGTTCCTCTGCAAGATCGTGACGGTTGACAACCCCGCGGGCGAGGAGTGCGTCGTCAAGATCCTGCGTCCGGACGTCCAGGCCCGCGCACGCCGCGAGCGCGACCTCTTCCTCGACATCGCGAAGCGGACGAAGGGGATGGCGGGAGTGTTCGACGTCCGGCTCGAGGGCATCTTCAAGGAGCTCGACTTCACGGTGGAGGCCAACAACGTCAAGCAGGGCGCGATCTACACCTCCGGCGTCGTCAACGACAAGATCGGCGGCGTCCGCAGCATGGAGCTGTACCCGTTCATCGGCGCGACCGCCAACACGCTGGTCGTCCGCAAGGCGCCCGGCGTCACCTTCGACCACTACATCGCCGACTCGAAGGCCAAGATCGAGGCGATCCTCCGCATGATGAAGAAGACGCGCAACGAGGATGGAAGCGTAACCTACCTGAGCGGCGACATGAGCAAGATCGCCACGACGCGCGCGGCGCTGATCAGCACGTACAACGACATCCTCACGCGGCAGAAGCATCTCACCAACTTCATCGAGAAGTGGACGTTTGAGGCCATCTTCGACGGCGGGTTCTTCCACGGCGACGTGCACGCCGGCAACCTGATGTGCGACGGATCGCACCTCACGGTGATCGACTACGGCAACGCCTCGAGGTTCTCGGCGAGAGAGCTAGAGAGCCTCAAGTGGGCGCTCGCCTGGATTCCGGCGAAGAACGCCGCGAAGTTCGTCGAACACTACGAGAAGCTCCTGTCGCCTGCGGGCAGGAAGGGCCTCGCCGGCAGGCGCGACGCCCTCGTCAAGGCGCTGCAGGAGGTCTTCGACCGCGCCGACGCATCCGACGTCGGACGCATCATGGCGGCGGCATTCCAGCTCATCCAGGAGCAGGGCGTGGAACTGCCGGGTCCGATCTTCGGCCTGCTGCAGAGCATGCAGCGGCTTGACGAGACGGCGAGGCTCATGAACGAGCAGCTGTCGGGGATCAAGACGGCGCTCAACTCGATGAGGCTCACCGACACGCTCCAGGAAGGCGAGATGGTGCCCGACTTCCTCGCACCGCTTCTCGAGATGATGAATCCCGAGACGAGTGCGAAGGTCGTCGAGAATGGAATCACCCTCAAGGCGATCTTCGAAGAATTCCAGAAGAGCGTCGCCGCCGAGTCCAGCGTCATGGAGAACTTGAACCAGTACAGCCAGGCCGCGCGAAGATACATCATGAATTACGTGTCGCGCGTGGGAGCAAGACCGGATGGCGCGGCGCCGAGCTACGAGGAGAAGATGCTTGAGATGGTCGACGCGGCGGCGGACAATCCGGATTCGGCGCAGGCGAGGGACGCGGTCTTCGCACAGCTTGAGCACATACGCGCGTTCGCGTCCGCCCGCGTCGAATACGGCGACGCCGTCGAGCGTATCAATGCGGCTCAGCTGCTGGCGACGCTCTCCGTCGCGCCCCCGGAGCCGATTTCGGGGCATCGCGAAGAGTGGCGTCAGTACATGAGCTCGTTGATTCGCGGACAGCTCGCCTCGGTGGTCCCCGGAGTATTCTCCGGCCTCGAGAACACGTTCGCCAGCGAGGATTACGACGGGAACATTGTCCCGGTGGTCAAACCGTATGAGGACGCGTCTGCCGGGTTCGGCAAGGCGATCAACCGCGGCAGCGAGAAGTTCGCGGCGTCGTTCTCGGGCTTCGGCGGGGCGCTCAACGCACTGGGCAACGGCGCGATCGGCCTCAGGAGCACGCTGAAGGACATCGCGAAGGATGCCCGCCGCGAGACCCATCGCGAGTCCTACGTGAATGCCAACTACGGCGGCTACGCCGCCCAGCACGGCATCTACGCCATGGAGTCGGCCCTGATCGAGAAGACGATGCAGGACTTCCGCTTCATGCCGCACCTTGTGAAGACGCTCGCGAAGTCGGGATGGAACACGAGGGCCGAGAACCGCCAGTCGGTCGTCCAGTCGCTCGCGTTCAACATCGAGATCGTCATGTCCGAACTCGCCAGGGCGGGCTTCGCCGAGCGCGTCGCCAATCCGGAGAGGCGCAAGGCGTTCATCGAACTCGCGATGACGAAGCTGATTGCGCCCCATCCCGAGTGGTACCACGCCCTCGAAAACGTGGACGCAGCGGGGATCGACCAGATCGCCGGCGACAATGCGGACGTGAAGACGGCGCTCCAGTTCCTGAAGTCCGTCGCGGAGAATCCGCCGGACGACCGTCTCACCGCCGAAGACAACCAAGAAATCGACCAGATGTTCCGCATCATCTAATGACCGGGCACCGGCAAGGAGGGAATACGGCTAAATGACATTCGAAGAACTGATATCGGCCCTGGGCGAGAGAATCGGGGTGGACCTCAAGGCGGAGGACGGGTCGTGCGTCATCAACGTGGACGACATGGTCGTGACGCTCATGAGCCTGCCGGACTCCGACAGGCTCGCCGTCCACGGCGAAATCGGCGATCCGCCCCCCGAGGGACTGGAGCAGCTGCTCTCGGCCATGCTCGAGGCGAACCACCTCTTCGCCGGGACTGCGGGAGCTACGATCTCGCGCGACCATAAAACGGGCAGGTTCCATCTCTGCCGGCATGAGCCGCTCGCGATCCTGGACGCGGACTCGCTCGCCGCACTCGTGGAATCATTCGTGAACACTCTCGAGATATGGCGCAAGGCGATTGCC
>JBGUVV010000143.1:0-2866 GCA_045220525.1 Kiritimatiellia bacterium | reverse complement strand
AGAGCATGCGGACATCGCCGAAATGGAGGACCTTGCGTCCGGCGACGATCCCGGCGAGCTTGTCGACGCGAAGTGGCGCGTCGCCTGCCGGTTGGCGGCCGAGCGCCGCATCATGGAGGAGTCGGCTCTTTCCGACCAGAGCCGCGCGGCATGGCGTCTTCTTTCAGGCTCCGGGCTTTCAGTGAAGGACGCCGCGCGCCGACTCGGCATCCCGGCAAACACTGTGAGCAAGGTCAAGCGCCGCATGGAATCTCGCATCGCCGCCATGCTCGGAATGTACGACTGTTGAGGCGACAGCGGGCATTATGATATAGTATGCGTATGGCGTTTTGCGGCGAGATTATCGCGGGACACCGCGTGGTGCGGCTCCTCGGAAGGGGCGGCATGGCGGAGGTGTACGAGGTCGAGCATCTGCAGCTCGGTCTGCGCCGTGCCATGAAGGTGCTTGTCGCGAAGGGCGAGAGGACGGAATTTCTCAAGTCCCGCTTTCTCGCCGAAGGACGGCTTCTTGCGCGCCTCGGCCATCCGCGTATCGTCAAGGTACACGATTGCGGAGTGGACGAATCGAGCGGGCGACTGTATCTCACGATGGACCTCGTCCTCGGCGCTGATGGCGAGCCGCATACTCTTTCGTCGCTCCACAAGGAACGCAATGTCACAGAGGAAAAGCTCCTCGGCTGGTACGTCGATCTTGCCGAGGCGCTTTCGTACATCCATTCCGCAGGGGTCGTCCATCGCGACGTTAAGCCGTCGAATGTCCTCGTCGACGCTGAAGGGCGCGCAGTCCTCTCCGACTTCGGTGTGTCGCGCGTGAGCGACAGGAATCTACGCGGCGAGCTTTCCATCGAGGCAACGATGGCGACGGACGCCGCCACTGCGGCGAAGATCGTGCTTGGCACGGCGAACTACCTCGCTCCGGAGGTGCGGCGCGGCGACGCCGCAACGGAGGCGTCGGACATCTACGCCCTAGGCGTCACGCTCTTCCGCCTTTTGACAGGGGTCTGGTACGAGCCGGACACCAAGGCGCTTGATCTCCTTGACGGCTACGACCCGGCGTGGCGCGGCATATTCGCCGCGCTCCTGGCGGATGCGCCGAAGGACCGTTCGATGCCTCCAGTCCGTCGCGCGTCGCGCCGCAAATGGCTATGGGCTGTCGTCGCCGTAGCCGTCGTTCTCGCGACGGCTCTCGCCGCGTGGCTTCTGATTGGGCATTCCGTTGGCGCGAAATCGCCACAGGACGACCGCAATATCGACGATATCTTCTTCTTCCCGAAATGATGTAGTCAGTTTGAGATATGTTTGGGATGTGATTGTTTGAAAACATACTTGAAAAAATCAACATTGGCGGGGAAAAGTTTGATATAATAATAACCTCTTTAACGAAAAACACATCAAAGGACCAATCAAAATGAAAAAAGCGGACATAGGGCTCATCGGTCTCGCGGTAATGGGCGAGAACCTCATAATGAACATGGAGTCGAAGGGCTTTACAGTGGCGTGCTACAACCGCACGACCGAGAAGGTCGATGCGTTCGTGAACGGGCGCGCAAAGGGCAAGAACATCGTCGGCTGCCACTCCATCAAGGAGCTTGTTGCGGCCCTCGAGAAGCCCCGCAAGGTCTTCTGCATGGTGAAGGCCGGCGCGGCGGTCGATGCGATGATCGAGCAGCTCATCCCCGAGCTTGAGCCCGGCGACATCATCATCGACGGCGGAAACAGCCACTTCCCGGACACGATCCGCCGCACGAAATACGTCGAGTCCAAGGGTCTTCTCTACGTCGGCACTGGCGTCTCCGGCGGCGAGGAGGGCGCTCTCAAGGGGCCTTCGATGATGCCCGGCGGCTCGCCCGCCGCGTGGCCGTTCGTGAAGCCCATCTTCCAGGGCATCTGCGCCAAGGTCGAGAACGGCCAGGCGTGCTGCGACTGGGTCGGCGAGAATGGCGCGGGGCATTTCGTCAAGATGGTCCACAACGGCATCGAGTATGGCGACATGCAGCTCATCTGCGAGAGCTACCAGCTCATGCGCGACCTCCTCGGCATGTCTGACGACGAGATGCACGAGGTGTTCAAGAAGTGGAACACGACCGAGCTCGACAGCTACCTCATCGAGATCACGCGCGACATTCTCGCATACAAGGACACCGACGGCCAGCCCATCGTCGAGAAGATCCTCGACACTGCCGGCCAGAAGGGCACCGGCAAGTGGACCGGCATCGCGGCGCTTGACGAGGGCGTTCCTCTTACGCTCATCGGCGAGGCCGTGTTCGCGCGCTGCCTCTCGGCGATGAAGGACGACCGCATCGTCGCGGCGAAGGCCTACGGGCGCAAGATCCCGGAGTTCAAAGGCGACAAGGCCGCGTTCATCGAGGACATCCGCCAGGCGCTCTACGCCTCGAAGATCATCTCCTACGCGCAGGGCTACACGCTCATGCGTACGGCTGCGAAAACCTACGGGTGGAACCTCAACTACGGCGGCATCGCCCTCATGTGGCGCGGCGGCTGCATCATCCGCTCCGTCTTCCTCGGCAAGATCAAGGAAGCCTACGACAAGAACCCGCAGCTCTCGAACCTGCTGCTCGACCCCTACTTCAAGGATACGATCGAGAAGCTCGTCCCGGCGTGGCGCAGGGTCGCGGCGGCGGCGTGCGAATACGGCGTGCCCGCTCCGACGATGACCTCTGCCCTCAGCTACTTCGACGGCTACACGACGGAGAGGCTGCCGGCGAACCTCCTGCAGGCGCAGCGCGACTACTTCGGCGCGCACACCTACGAGAGGCTCGACAAGCCGCGCGGCGAGTTCTTCCACACGAACTGGACGGGCCACGGCGGAAACACCACGGCCCAGACCTACATCGCCGGCTAAGGC
>JBGUVV010000142.1:0-6871 GCA_045220525.1 Kiritimatiellia bacterium | reverse complement strand
TACGGCGGCATCATAAGCTTCCGCGACTGCAAGAACTTTCCGCCTCAGTGCTACGAGCAGGACATGAAGTTCTGGTGGCCGCAGTGCGAGACGCTGATCGCGACGCAATACGCCTGGAACCTGACGAAGAACGCGAAGTGGCTCAAGTGGCACCAGAAGATGCGCGAGTGGACCTACAAGCGCATGCCCGACAGGAAGTACGGCGAGTGGTACGGCTACCTCCACCGCGACGGAACCGTCGCCCAGCCGGCGAAGGGCAATCTCTTCAAGGGTCCGTTCCACATTCCGCGCATGATGACGAAGTCGATAGAGCTTGCTTTTTCATAGAGGTTTTGGTATAATTTCCAACCAGTGCTGGAGAGGTGGCAGAGCCTGGTTGAATGCACATGACTCGAAATCATGCATACCCGCAAGGGTATCGGGGGTCCGAATCCCTCCCTCTCCGCCAAGACGGTTTGATTCTGCGGGCGTAATTCAATGGCAGAATAGGAGCTTCCCAAGCTTCTTACGTGGGTTCGATTCCCATCGCCCGCTCCAATAAGGTAAAGCGATGCAGTTGCCGGGAGAGCTCAAAGCCAGGTTAGCGATTTTGGCGGCGACCGGCGCGGCGGTTGTCGCAGGGTTCCACGTGCTTCTTTTCCGTCACGTCGCAATGACGTTCAACGACCCGAAGGAAGACATGTCCTTTGCGTGGTTCGTTCCGGTGTTCTCCCTTTACGTTGTCTGGAGGGAGCGCGACAAGATCGCAAAGTCAATCGGCTCGCCAAGCTGGGTCGGGGCGCTTGCGACGATTCCGTTCCTCTTTGCCGGATTTCTCGGCGTCAGGGGAATCCAGGTCCGGCTTGAGATGCTTGCGTTTGCAGGGCTTCTTCTTACTGTCCCATGGGCGTTTTTCGGTCGCAAGACGGCTGCTGCTATCGTATTCCCCGTGGCGTTCCTCCTTTTCTGCATCCCGCTTTCGTCGTTCCTCGACGTGGTGACGGTCCACCTGAGGCTTTTCGCCACTGGCACCGCCGAGGCGATACTGAACGGCATGGGAGCGGGGATTACGAGGACGGGAACCATGCTTGCCGCAGCCGACGGTTCCTTTTCCATCGATGTCGCGGAGCCATGCTCCGGCCTGAGGTCGATATTCGCCCTCATGGCGCTTACGGCTGGCTATGCGTATTTCACCCAGCCTACATGGACGAGGCGGGCGATACTCTTTGCGCTTTCCGTTCCGCTCGCGGTTGTTGGCAACGTCTCCCGCATCCTTTCGATTGTGCTCGTCGGAACTTGCGCCTCGAAGGATTTCGCCGTTGGCTTCTACCACGACTATTCCGGATATGTCGTGTTCATGGTGGCGATTTTGCTGATGGTCGCATGCGGCGAGGCGATAGGGAGGGCCTTTAGGCGATGAAGACCCTCGTAATCCCTGTGCTGACTGCGGTCATGGTCACGGTCGTCATGTGCTTTCAGGCGGTGACGCCTGCGCCTCTCATATGCGAGGCGCCTGCCGCGGCCCTTGGGGAGATTCCGGGCTTTTCGTCGGAGCCGCTTGAGATTTCCGAGGCCGAGAGAACGATACTTCCATCCGATACACGCGTGGACAAGCGCCTCTACAAGGCTCCGTCAGGTCATTGGTACCAGGTCTCGCTCGTCATAGGCGGAACGTCCAAGTCGTCCATACACCGCCCGGAGCTGTGCCTTCCGGCGCAGGGCTTTTTGATGACGTCGCCGCGGACGGTCGAGCTTTCCGGCAGGCAGTGGCGCCTCATCACGCTCGACGGCGGGCTGGAGCGTCCTTCGCTTGGATTTGCCTATACGTTCTTCAACCAGGACGGGGCGAAGACGGCTTCGCACACGGCGAGGATTTTCCGCGACGTATGGGATCGCTCGATTCTCAACAGGATAGACAGATGGGCTATGGTGACCGTCTGCTCGTCGCGTTTCGACGACCGCGGCATCGCGGAGTTTCTTGACCGGCTTAGGGAGTTCCTTCCGTGACTTTTCGCATTGTTCCATTTGCGCTCGCCTTTTTGGGGTCTCTTGCGCTTTCGCTTCTCCTGACGCCTGTCGTCAGGGAGATAAACAGGTCTTTGGGCATCGTTGACAAGCCTGGCCCGAGGCGCATAAACAAGACCCCCGTTCCGCGCGGCGGAGGCATCGCTATCTTTGTCGCGGTCTTCCTGGTGTTCTCCCTTTTGTTTGCTGTCTTCGACCTGCAGCTTCCAGGCAGGGCGACGGGCCACTTCATGCGCATATGCCTTCTCTCCGCAATTATCACCGCGGTGGGCTACGCAGACGACAAGTTTTCGCTCGGGCCTAAGGTGAAGCTCGCGGCGCAGATCGTTGTTGCATTCCTCACGTGGTGGTGGGTGGACCTTGGCTTCTCCGACTTCTGGCCGGAGCTGCCAATGTGGATGGACTGCATTCTGACCGTGGGCTGGATAGTCGGCGCCATCAACGCGTTCAACTTGATAGACGGCATGGACGGCCTTGCGGCTGGCCTTGGCATCGTCGCCACGATGGGCATGGCCGGCGGTCTTTTCTTCACAGGGCATGCGGGCGAGACAGCCTTCTACTTCGCGTTTGCAGGTGGGCTTCTCGGGTTTCTCAGATACAACTACCACCCGGCGACCGTCTTCCTTGGCGACAGCGGGTCGATGATGATAGGCTACATTCTCGCGGTCCTCCCCCTCTGTTCGCATGTGCCGCGGTCCTTCCTCGTATCGATGGGCGTTCCGTTCCTTTCCCTCGGCGTTCCGATATTTGACACTCTCCTTGCCATCCTCAGGCGGACGATCCGCCACGCCATTGTGAAGGTGGAGGGATGCGAGGTCGCCGAGGGCGACAGCGCAAGGGTGATGACCGCCGACCACGACCACATCCACCACCGCATAATGAGGGCGATGGGCTTCAACCAGAGAAGGGCGGCGTGGGCGCTCTATCTTCTTGCAATCGTCTTCGTCGCAGTCGGCTTCTTCGGGCTTGTGCTCGAGTCGCGTTCGGGCGGGCTTTGGCTCGCGTTCGTCGCGTTCGTGTCTTTCGTCATCTTCCGCGACATGGCGAGGGTCGAGCTTTTTGACGCAGGGCGGCTTCTAAGCGACATGGCCCGCTCGACTGACGCGAACGCGAGGCGGCTTCGGGCGAGGTTCGCGACGCCGCTCTACCTCGGGGCAGATCTCGCGGCGATGATACTCACCTATGCATTTTGCTGCGTCGCGCTCAAATATCCGTGGGATGCTTCGGTGTGGCGCGTCCCGCTGCTCGTCAGGGTGGCGATCCTATTCGGGTTCCTCGTCTTGTTCCGCACGTATGTGACGGTGTGGTCGAGGGCGATGAACTCCAACTTCGCAAGGCTCTTCGTCGCGTGCATGTTCGGAACGGTCGCCGGGTCGGCCATCCTCTACTACATACCAAACCACCGACCTGCGAATCTCGTCCTTTTCACGGTGCTCTATTCCGTGATCGTGTTCATCGCTCTTGCGGGAGTCAGGATGCTGCGTCCCGTCGTCCGCGACTTGTTCTACGCGATCGACTGCTCCAGGCTCAGGGAGAGAAAGGACGTCTCCCGCGTAATCGTGTATGGCGCGGGCCTCCGCTACAGGACGTTCCGTCGCGAGCTCGTGCGCACGACCTCCGCCAACAGCCGGATCATAGTTGGCATCATAGACGACGACGTCTTCCTCAAGAACCACTTCATCGGCGGGATCAAGGTTTTGGGGACGCTCATGGACGCTCCCGAGCTTGTCAACAAGCTGAACGCCGACGCCGTCGTCATAGCGTTCGACATTTCAGACGAGTGGCTTGAGATCGTCAAGAAGACCCTCGCGCCAACTGGAGTTCGCATAACAAAGTTTGCATTCGAAGAAAAGGAGATATGATGTCTGCATTCGACCGTGAAAGCGTGCTTGAATACCATCGCGGCGGCAAGGTCGCCGTTCGCCTGCCGCGTCCGCTGAAGACCAAGGAAGACCTGTGCCTCGCATATACGCCCGGCGTCGCGCACGCAGTCCGCGAGATAGCGAAGACGCCGTCTTCAGTCTATGACGTGACGGCGAAGGAAAACCTCGTCGCCGTTGTCTCCGACGGAACGGCCATCCTCGGGCTCGGCGATCTCGGGGCCGCGGCGTCGATACCCGTCATGGAAGGCAAGGCCGTCCTCTTCAAGGCTTTCGGCGACGTCGACGCGTGGCCCGTTCCGCTCGACTGCTGCCGCGAAGGCGGCGGAAGCACAGGGAGGACCGACCCCGAGCGCGTAATCGCGGCGGTGAAGGCGATTGCCCCGCAGTATGGCGGCATCAACCTCGAGGACATCGCCTCGCCCGCGTGTTTCGAGATAGAGGACCGCCTCGACGCGGATCTTGACATACCGGTCTTCCACGACGACCAGTGGGGAACGGCCGTCATATCGCTCGCGGGTGTTATGAACTACGCCAAGCTTGCCGGGAAGAGCATGGGAGATCTCCGCATAGTAATGAACGGCGCAGGCGCGGCTGGAATCCGCATCTGCGAGATGCTCAAGGCGGCGGGGGCTTGCAACGTCACGATGTGCGACAGGAAGGGGACGATCAGGCGCGACAGGCAGGACCTGAACGAGTTCAAGGCGAGGCACGCGGTCGATACTAAGGCCCAGACTCTAAAGGAGGCTCTCGTCGGCGCCGACGTCTTCATCGGAGTTTCCGCCGCGAACGTCCTTTCCGGCGAGGACGTGAAGCGCATGGCCGATTTCCCTGCCGTCTTCGCGATGGCGAACCCCGATCCCGAGATTCCGCCGGCGGAGGTCGCCGCGGCTCTCTCCGGCCGCAGGTACGTGATGGTGACTGGCCGCTCCGACTACCCCAACCAGATCAACAACGTCCTTGGGTTCCCGTATCTTTTCAGGGGCGCGCTCGACGCTCGGGCGACTACGATAAACAGCGCGATGAAGGTCGCCGCGGCGAATGCGCTTGCGGCGCTTGCGCGGACTGGCGCCACCGACGAGGTGAAGGCGATCTATCCTGGCGAGACGCTTGAGTTCGGAGAGGGGTACATAATCCCGAAGCCGTTCGACAGGCGTCTTTTCACGGAGGTTTCGTTCGCCGTCGCCGAGGCCGCCGTAAAGACCGGTGTAGCCCGCCGCGAGCTCGACCTCGCCGCCTACCGCGCCGATCTCGAGCGCCGCAACCTTGAGCGCTGAATGGATCGTCTCGACAAGCTTCTTCTCGGTCGGTATCCCGACTTTTCGCGTTCGCGGATAGAGGGGCTTGTCAAGGCGGGCTTCGTGACGGTGAACGGCGCCGTCGCCGAGAAGGCCGGCCAGAAGGTCTCCGAGGACGACGACATCCAAGTGGAAATTCCCCCGCCCGTTCCGGCCGTCCCGGAGCCCGAGGACATCCCTCTCGACATAGTCTTCGAAGACGATGACATCGTCGTCGTGAACAAGCCGCCTGGGATGGTCGTGCATCCTGCCCCCGGGCATTTTTCTGGAACGCTCGTGAACGCGCTTCTCTACCATTGCCCGGGGCTTGCCGGAATAGGGGGCGTCGCCCGTCCCGGGATAGTGCACAGGCTCGACCAGGACACGTCCGGGCTTGTCGCCGTCGCGAAGACGCAGAAGGCGATGGACGCTCTTGCGCGGGCCTTTGCCGACCACAAGAGCGTGGAGAAGACGTATCTTGCGATATGCCGCGGACGTCCGCGCCTTGATTCAGGCCGCATCGAGAATTTCATCGGCAGGCATCCCGTCGATCGCAAGAAAATGGCCGTCGTGGAGAAGGGCGGGAAGAAGGCCATAACTAACTGGAGAGTGCTTGACGCAGGGGCCTTGACCGTAATGGAGTGCAGGATAGAGACTGGAAGGACCCATCAGATACGCGTCCACATGGCGCAGCTTGGATGCCCTGTGATAGGCGATGCGGTTTACGGGAAGCCCTCGCTCGACAGGAAGCTCGACCCTGTTCCCGCGAGGCAGATGCTTCATGCGTGGAGGCTTGGGCTTCTGCATCCGGTTTCGGGGAAGGCTCTCCGACTCGAAGCCCCGGTGCCAGACGACATGGTGGCTTTTCTTGGGCCAGATTTGGTATAATTACCGTATGTGAAGCGAGGAACGGATTTAAAGGGACGATGAAGATAGAAGGCATACGAAACTTCTGCATAATAGCCCATGTGGACCATGGCAAGACGACGCTCTCCGACAGGATACTCGAGCTTACCCGCGCCGTTTCGCCGCGTGAGCTCAAGGAGCAGACTCTCGACGCTATGGATCTCGAGCGAGAGCGTGGAATCACCATAAAGTCCCATCCTGTTTCGATGCACTACGAGGCGAAGGACGGAAAGACGTATCTCTTTAACCTCCTCGACACCCCCGGCCACGTCGATTTCGCCTACGAGGTATCGCGTTCGATGGGAGCGTGCGAAGGCGCGCTTCTCGTAGTCGATGCCGCGCAGGGCGTCGAGGCGCAGACCGTGGCGAACACATACTTCGCCCAGGCCGCCAACCTTGAGATCGTCCCGATCCTCAACAAGGTCGACCTGCCGGGGGCGGACGTCAACGAGGTCTCGCGCGAGATAGAGGACATCCTTGCGATACCGATGGACGATCCGCTCTTGGTCTCCGCGAAGACAGGTCAGGGCTGCGCGGAAGTCCTCGAAGCCGTCGTAAACCGGATTCCGCCGCCTGAGACGAAGGGGGTCGACGCACCTTTGAGGGCGCTCGTCTTCGACTCCGTATTCGACGAGTTCAGGGGCGTGATAACGTACGTCCGCGTCGTTGACGGAGTCCTCCGAGCGGGGCAGAACGTGAAGTTCATGGGCTCTGGCGTTTCCACGACAGTCCACGAGGTTGGCATTTTCTCGCCGGTGAAGAAGCCCGTCGAAAGCCTCTCGGCCGGAGAGGTGGGCTACATAG
>JBGUVV010000141.1:0-13553 GCA_045220525.1 Kiritimatiellia bacterium | reverse complement strand
GGAGTGGGCGATGGCCGCACGGGAGACTTTTCGACGGTCTGGCATGGCTGGCGACGCCTCGATTCACCTCGGTTGGGCATAGGCGGTAAGCAAAAGCCCTGCGCGAGATTCACCTAAAGCACGCCATGCCAGGGGGACCGTCGAAAAACGGGTCGGGCGGTCAGCGCACACGGAGGCAGCCCCGACGCGGAGCAATGCAGATCGGGCGACACTCGCGCTCTACATTTGGTATAATGTGCGGCAATGCAGATGCTATGAAAACACGCAACATACTTTTCTTCCAGTTTCCGTGGAGACTGTGGCGCGATAGGCTTGCGGGCGTGTACCGCTATGCCAAGAAGGCCAGGTGGCAGGTCAGCGTTGCCGAATACGGGCGAAATTTCGAGTCGATAGCGGCGGCGCTGAAGTTCTGGCGCCCCGACGGTCTCATCGTAGAAGGCGGCTATACCGAGCTTCCAGACTTCCGGCAGTCTGACTTCGCCGGGTATTCCGTCGTCTTCTGCGACGCCCGCGCTTCGCGGATGTCGAAGCCATATTCCGGCGTAGTGCACGATTCCTCCGAGACTGCGACGCTCGCGGCGAAGGAGCTTCTTTCGCTCGGCTTCAAGGACTATGCGTTCGTCGGCAACCTCCAGCCGCGCGAATGGAGCGAACAGCGGCGCAAGGTGTTCGCAAATGCCGTCAAGGCGGCGGGCCGCAGGCTCTACGTCTTCCAATCTGGCGTTGTGGAGGAGTTCGACACGTTCCGCGAAAGGCTTATGCCGTATCTTGACGCGCTTCCGCGCCCGTGCGGGCTCCTGGCGGCGAACGACACGACTGCCGACATCGTTTTGCGCGTCTTGAAGAACATGCGCATAAAGGTGCCAGAGGAGATTGCGGTAGTCGGAATCGACAACGATCCTCTCATTTGCGAGAACACGGTGCCAACTCTTACGAGCATTGCGCCGGACTTCGAGCGGTCCGGCTACATCGCGGCGGAAATGCTCGACGCGCGGATGAAGGGCGGGGCGGTCGGTAACGAGCTTCGCACGTTCGCCGCAATGCATGTAATCCATCGCGGATCGACCCGCATCCTGAAGCGAAAGGACGATGCCATCAAGAAGGCGCTCGAGTTCATACGCGAGAAGGCGGCCGAGGGAATCTTGCCGCGAGACGTCATCGGTCAGATTGGCGGTAGCCGCCGCCAGGCGGAATACCGTTTCAGGGAGTTTGTCGGCAAGTCGATAGGCGAGGAGCTTCTTGCCGTGCGGCTTGAGTCGGCCAAAAAGCTTCTTTCAGATCCAGCCGTTCCCCTTGGCTCTGTGGCGACCCGCTGCGGCTACGCAGACGACTCGACTCTTCGCCGCGCGTTCAAGTCCGCCGTTGGCCTTTCCCTAAGCGGATACCGAAAGACAGTCTTGGCTTAGGTGCCCTTGGGGTCCCCGATGTTTTTGGGGTCCCCAGTTGTTGTGGGAAATGATGCAAAAATAATTATTCTGAATGTGTAAAATGATGCAATTTCTATTGTTGAGTATGTGATAAACGATGCATATTGACTATAAGATGCGGTTTATGGTATAATTCTGTCATATATTGCGGAGGGGGAGACTTATGGAACTAAAACGTGAATTCTATGACTATCTTGTCAAATGGAAAGCCGAGAATACGCGCCAATGTTTGTTGGTGAATGGTGCGCGTCAAATTGGCAAGACCTACATCATCGAGAAGTTCGGGCGAGAGAACTATGACAGTTTCATTGAGATCAACTTTGCGCTTGAGCCCGAATGCATGTCGATATTCGATGGGGCGCTTGACGTCAGGTCTATATGCGAACGTTTGACGGCAATTCGCGGCGACGTGAAGATCATCCCCGGTCGTACTCTGCTTTTTCTCGACGAGATACAGGAATGCCCCAACGCGCGGACTGCTTTCAAGCCTCTCGCGATAGATGGCATGTTTGATGTCGTTGCGTCGGGTTCTCTCCTTGGCATAAAATACAAGAAGGGGAAGCTTAAGAAGACGCCGAGGTCTGTCCCTGTTGGGTTCGAGCGGCAGGTAGTCATGCATTCGCTGTCTTTCAGGGAATATCTCGAGGCAAGGGGTTTTGGCTCGGATGCTCTCGCCGTCGTTAAACGCTGCTTTGAGCGACGCGAGCGGGTGCCTGATGCCGTGAACGCCCGCTTCCACGCACTGTTTCGCGAATATGCGGTTGTCGGCGGCATGCCGGCGGTCGTTAGCGCGTTTGTCGAGCGCGGCCATTATGGAGAGGTGCAGACTCTGCAGGAGAGCCTTGTCGCCGACTACATCGCCGACATACACAAGTATGCGGACAAAACCGACATGCCCAAGGTGGAGAACTGCTTTCGTGCGATTCCGCGCATTCTTGCAAAGGAAAACAAGAAGTTCAAGTATGCGGAGGTTGAAGACCGAGGAACTGCCCGCAAGTACCTTTCCAGCGTCGAATGGCTCAGGGACGCTAAGCTGGCGACATTTGCGGAATGCGTGAATGTCGCTCTGCCGGGCCTTTCCGGTTATGTCAAGGAAGAGTGGTTCAAGCTCTACCTTTCCGACATAGGGCTGCTTGCGTCGACCTATGGGATGCTTGCCAAGCGCGAACTGCTGAACGGCTCGCTCAAGGGAAACGTAAAAGGCGGATTGTACGAAAACGCCGTCGCCGGCATCCTGGAGCGCAACGGCCATGCCGTTCGCTACTACAGGAACGACGATGTCGAGATCGAGTTCGTCGTCGAGACGGAAGATGGCGTTGTCCCAATAGAGGTGAAATCGACGGAGGGACGGTCGCGCTCGATAGACGCGCTTCTTGAAAGCGAGACGATTCCATATGGCATAAAGCTGACCGGGGGCAATGTCGGCATTTCTGGTAAGAAGGTGACGCTTCCCCATTATATGGCAATGTTCCTGTAGCTTGGCACGCAGTGCGGTGGCTACGCCATCCACGGTGATTCCCCTAAAGTTGCGCCATACCCGACATGTCATACGCGAGGTGAATCTGCCGCGTTTCTTTTGCTTCTGCCCGTCGTCACCGAGGTGAATCAGGGCGTCGCCAGACACGTCGGAGTCGCAAAGTCGCTCTCGTGCGTCCCCTGTCTCGCGGCATGGCTTACGACATCGCAAAGAGGCTTGAAATGCGATAAATTCCAGAAAACGCGAAACAGCCCGCGAAAACTGAAGCGACGGCGGGGTCTCACCCCAAACTTCTTATAACGAATCGCGTGCGGCAGGGAGGTTGACTCTTCGCGGCAGAATATGGTAGAATACCCGCATCTTGATTGAAAATCAGGATGTTCGAGAAGCGGAGCAAGTCCTTCGCCATGAGTGACGGGGAGCAATTCCCGCCACTCTTGATTTTTATGGCAGACGCAACATTGAGCATATTCGTTGACGAGTCTGGGCGCTTTCAGATCCCAGACAAGGATTCGCCATACTATATTGTCTCAATGGTCATGCATGATCAACGCATTCCCATAACAGATCTTTTGGCGGAACTCGAGCGGCACTTCAGCGAGATGCGTTTGTCCAATGTATGCTTCCATGCTGGGCCGCTCATCAGACAGAAAAATGCATTTGCAATCATGGACTGGTCGTTTCGCACCAAGATATTCCGCCGAATGCTTGCGTTTGCAAGCAAACTTGATTTCAGGTATCACTGCCTGACTGTCGAGAAACGGTTTGTAAATTCCAAAGATCAGCTTATTTCAAGATTGCAGGGTGAGATGGCTGAATTCTTTGACCGCCTCGTTCAAGCCCACCCCGATATAGATCGATTCAAGATATACTATGATTGCGGGCAAACGCCTGTGACAAATATGCTGCTTTCGACGTTCAAGTCTCGGTCAGAACTCGACATTGAATTTGCGCAGGCGGTAAGGCCTGAGCGGTATAAACTCTTTCAGCTTGCGGATATGGTGGCGACACTTAAGCTTGTGGAACTAAAACTTGAACACGGTAACATGATGACCGAGTCCGAATATAAGTTCTTCGGCGGCCCACGCAATTTCAAGCGCAACTACCTTCGTTTTGTTAAAGGCAAGGAAATCTAAGACAAGCGAAGTCTCCGCCGTCCGGCAATCCCAACCCTTGTTTCCAGCACTCGACAGTGACGGCGGAAACTGGGACGAGCGGGGTGCGTCGGGGATGATGTTGCGCGGCAGTAATACTCTCGCCTGATGCCAGGGGTGGCGGAGAAGTGCGCTTTACAATGGGTTTGCGGGGACTGTCCCCGCCAAGTCAATTGGCCTTTTGCTATTCCGCCATTCGCATTGTTCCGCGCAAAATGCACGAAATTTTTTGCGCAGATTGTACGGCGGTCGGCGATGGAATATGGTATAATTATGCTGACGGTGCATTCTCAAAAAGGAATTGACTTGCTAAGAACATGCTAAAACTACGTAAAACGACGGTATTTTCAGGGGTAAGTTATCGCCACTCGCGGACGGGCGCACGGAGGCGTGCGCCGTCGTGTGCGCCTTTGGCGCGATTCGCAAACAACAGTCTGGGCGCATTGCCCGAAATGGTAGGGTGGCATCAATGATGCCGCCGTTGCGGCGGTTTCATCGAAACCGCCCTACCCGATTTTTCAACTGAAAGGAACGAAACGATGAAACTGAAGTACACGAAAACGTGTGGCGCATGGGCGGTCATTTTGGGCGGTCTCGCGCTTTTCATGATACCGTCGGCGTTTGCCAAGACTTATCATGTGTATCCGACAGCGGCCGCCGCAGTAGCCGCCGGACATTCAGAACAGACGGAAGATGGCCCTGCGTACATGGTGTCGTTGTATGCGAAAGACGAAGGCGTGACGATGAATTTGCATGGAGGCGTTTACGACTTTTCGGGCGGGCCGTGCTCTACGACATCGAGTTACGCGGTTGACGGGACGGCCTATACTGTCACGAATTATCTTACGACCAGCGTAGATAAAAGTCGTACACTTCTTGCTGCAGGGGACGGCGAGGTAATCCTGAAGGGTAGCGGGCGTCTGGTTCTGAGAGGAAGTACTACATCCTTCAAAATAAGAGATGTGACGCTTGATGGCTTTGATGCGCTTGGCGGCGGACCTGGCATGGATGCCTCTGCTTGCCGTGGCGGCGCTATCTACGGCGACAACAATCCTGGTCACTTTATTGCCAGCAACTGCGTATTCCGGAATTGCCGAGCCTATCAGGGTGGCGCAGCCATGTCGCTCTCGTGCTGGGATTGCGTATTCTCCAACAACTATGCCGTAGCGGATGGAGGTGCGGTATCTACGTATGGAACATCGGACAAATACATTCGCTGGTTCAGGAATTGCACATTCATGAACAACGCAGCGGGGGGAGCAGGTGGCGCAATGGACGCTTGTACCCTGCAGGCGTCGTTGTCCGATTGCTGGTTCGAGAACAACATCGCGACAAATGGCGGCGGCGGCGCCATCTCGTTCTTGAAGGTGAACACGACGAGCATTGTCGAGAGGTGCGTATTTGTGAGCAATGCCGTTTACAAAGCTTCGGACCAGGATGTTGCGGGCGGCGCGATTTCGAGCGTCGTATCGCCGAATCTCCAAATCCTGACCAGCTGCTTTACGAACAACTCGGCTTGGTATGGCGGCGCTGCCTCGTGCGGTAATTATTCGAACTGCATCTTCAGCGGCAACTGCGCTGTCAATTTCTTTGCTGTCAAGGGGTTGAAGCGCTGCGATGCGGCGGCGGATTTCCCGCTCTCGGCGCGTGTTGTCGATTCGAAGTTCATCGACAATTTCCGGGGCGACCGGTTTGGCCGTTCGTATGATGCCGCCGGAATTGGCGGTTTTGTCGGTCTTGCCCATGACGTCCGGTTCGAGAATTGCGAGTTCAATGGGGGCGATTGCGGCTTCAACCGTTGCAGTCTGGATCGCTGCAACATCCACGACATCCCAGGGACGCAATCCGCATACGTGTTCTTTCAGGAGAATTTCGTCTCCAACACGCTTGTTACGGGGTGCAGTCCTGTTCTGTGGCCAGGATCGCTTGTCTTTACGCATTCGCACGCTCCATCTACGAGCGGTTCTTCTGGCCAATACTATGCCGGAAAGAACCCCGGCGCGTTCGTCAACTGCACGATCGTCGACAACACGTGGTATGCGAGCACCTTCTTTACGCAGTACGCTACGGTTTTAGGCGATTCGTTCGTCAATTGCGTATTCTCCGGCAACAAGGCGGGCGGTACTAAGAAAAAGCCAAGCGACCTGTATGTTCGGCACTCTAACGGCAATAGTATTTCCGTTATGTTTTCCAAGTGCGCATACGGTGTCTTGAGTACTGATCAGTCTTCGGTTACCTTTGACTTCACGGCATCCGCGTTCGCCGACAACAACTATCAGGTTGAGGATCCGAAGTTCGCCGGCGAGGGGCAAGGCGTGCCGAAGTACACGCCGCGCCGCAGCTCGGCGCTCGTCGGCAGGGGCGATGCCTCGATGTATTCGGCGGCGGATGTCGATCTTGCGGGCAACTTGCGCCTTCGCGCGGATGCCGGGAAGGCGCTGGACATCGGCTGCTACCAGTGCTGGCTCGAGCCGAAGGGCTTTATGGTCATTTTCAAGTAGGGGGGCAGAACGATGAAGTGCGCGATTCTCTTCTCGCTGCTCGCATCGTCGATCTTCGCCGCGCCGGTAGAGGTGAAAGTCGATTTTGCCAGTCCGACGGGGCCGGTCAAGCCGGTGAACGGCGTTGGGCAGCCGCCGATCCTCGGATGGACGGACTTCCACCTTTTCCACTATCTCAAGGAGGCCGGCATCCCCTATTCGCGGTTGCATGACGTGGGTGGTGCGTTCGGGAAGGGTGTCTATGTCGACATCCCGAACCTCTTCCGCGATTTCGACGCCGACGAGACGAAGGAGGAGAATTACGACTTCGCGTTCACCGACCGGCTGATCAAGGCGCTGGTCGAGAACGGCGTTGAGCCCTATTTCCGCCTCGGCGTGACAATCGAAAACAGGGCGTGGCTCCGTGCGTACCGCATCTTCCCGCCGAAGGACTACGCGAAGTGGGCGCGGATATGCGAGCATGTCATCCGCCACTACACGGAGGGATGGGCGAAGGGCTTCACCTACAAGATCACTCACTGGGAAATCTGGAACGAGCCGGAGAACTCGCCGAACGTGAACGACAATCCGATGTGGCGGGGCACGTTCTCGAGTTTCGTGGATTTCTATTTAGTTGCGTCGCGCCACCTCAAGGCGAAGTTCCCGCATCTCATGATCGGCGGCTACGGCAACAGCGGACTTTACGCGCATGCGCGGATGAAGGCGCCGGAGGGGGCGAACGTCGGGAAGAAGACATGGCATTTCATCGTCTGCTTCACAAACTTCCTTGATCGCGCCGAAAGGGAGAAGGCGCCGCTTGACTTCTTCTCGTGGCACACTTACGGACATCCCGACGGAACTCGGAAGATGGCGGAATTCGCCCGCCGCGAACTGGACCGGCACGGCTACGCGAAGACGCAGATATCGGTGAACGAATGGCTGCCGGAGCCGACCCCGCCGAAGGGGACGCCGGGGCATCCCAAACTCGGGACGGCCCATCAGGCCGCGCTCATTGCGGCGCAGCTGGTCGCATTCCACGACGCGCCTGTCGATGACGCCGAAATTTACGACGCCAAGTGCGCGGCAAATCCCTATTCGCCGCTTTTCAATCCGATGACCCATCAGCCGTACAAGGCATACAAGGTGTTCCTCGCCTTCAACGAGTTGCGCAAGCTCGGCACGGCGGTCAAGGTCGTCGCGCCGCAGAAGGGCGTCTGGGCGCTCGCCGCCGTGAATGGAGGCGATGGCGCGGTGCTCTTGGTGAACATTTCGGATGGAGACGCGGCCGTGAACTTGAAGGCGAAGGGCTGGGCGGTCGAGTCATGTCTTGCGATAGGCGAGAAGCACGACTATGAAGCGGTCTCCTTTGGCGGAACGATCGCGAAGGACGATGTCCTGCTGCTGAAGTTGAAGGAGGCCCGACGCAAATGAGATTTCCTGCCTTCGCAATAGCGGTCGCATGCGCCGGTCTTGCCGGCGCGGCCGGCGCTGCGCCCGCCGACGCCCCGACGCGCGAGAGCGGAACGGTTTCGATGTGGGTGACGCCGAAGGACGGCAAGTGGCGCGATGTCGAGCTGTTCTCGCTTCCGTGCGGCGGTCCGGGCGCAGGTACGATCCGGCTTTCGGTCGATCGAAAGAGGTTCGTGGTTTCGCGCGATTGCGCCGGGATTGAGCCGGTGACGGTGGAAGTTCCGAAAACAGGCGGCAGAACGCATCTTCTGTTGACCTGGGACGATTGTCGAGAGAACATCTACGTGAACGGCTATTGCCACCGCTACTGCTCGGTTGGCATTGTCGGATTGATGCGCGACGTGGCCCCGTTCAAGCCGAGCAAGGCCAGGCCGGACAAGAAGCCGAGCGAGCGGCGCACGTTCGCAGAAGGCTCGGCCGGCGCGCCCTCGTATCTCGGTGGAAAGAATGCGAAAGGGTATGCGCTTGAGGTTCTTCGGGCGTCCGGCCGGTATTCGCCGATGATGGCGGCCGTGAACGAATACCGCGCACTGGGCGTTCCAAGGCCTCCCGTGCCCGATTACGCGAAGGAGTATGCGGGGCACGTCAATCCGTACGTCAAGGACGCTTCCGGGATGAAACGCGAACTCGTCGAGGAAATCGTGCTTGACGAGAACGGCGTCGCCGCGCTTGAAAAGGCGAACCGCTTCAAGATCGTGGGCCCCCGCCAGTTCGGCGTCTGCGACGGGACGGCGTACCTTGAAACGGGCAAGAAGAAGGACGAGCGCTTTGCCGTCGCATTCGACATAGACGCGACGCATCCGCTCTACGAAATCGAGTTCGCGTATCCCGACGACGCCGTCCGAACGGTGGCGATCACCGTCCAGACGCGCAACGGATGGGGGGCGGATTCGACGTTGCAGGTGGGCTACTGCACGGGCGACGACCACCCGCTTTCGCGGAAGATCCGCTCATACCGCTGTCTATATTGGACAGGGGCCGCGAACGACAAGAATCCCGAACCCTGCGGAAAACTCGCCGCCGTCGTCACCAAGCGCTACGCCGTGCGCGATACTGGCGGAGCGGCGCTGGCGGCGATTCGCGTCTATCGCGTCTCCGACGGTAAGCTTCCGCGTCTCGCGATCCCGCAGCTTCCGAAGGGCGTCGAGGGGCGGCACTTCGCGGTCAACTACGAGGATCCCGCCATCGGCTGTGATTTCGGCACGCGCTACACGACGGGGCGCGGCGAGGAGCAGGAGAAGATGATCGACCGCATGATAGCCGTCATGCGATACACGGGGCAGGACCGCTTCCACTATCCCCGCGCCTGGTACTACGGCTTCAACGATCCATACGACGAGATTCCGGCGAATCCCCGGGGATGGCATCCGCATGGCTGGTACGAGGCCTGGTACGCGAAGTTCGACCATGAGGGGCTCGGCTTCGTGCCGACGATGCATCCGCACGGCATACCGTTCGATCCGGCGATCTTGACCGAGGGCTCTGAGACTGACGGCTCGCTTCATCCGACGGCGGCATCCATCTCGGACACGGGCGAGGTGGAGTGGGCGTGGGGTTCGCCCAAGAGCAACTTCGCGCATCCGGCGACGCGGGCCTACATAGACGAGCTCTTCGACAAGATACTCGCCGAAGGCGCAAAGCACCCGAGTTTCAAGGGGATCGAGCTGCGCTTCACCGAAGTCGGCATCCTCTGCTGGGTCGATGAAAAGCAGGGCTACAACGACTATGCGGTCAAGAGCTTCGCGAAATCCATCGGCGTCGGCATTCCGCGCACGATCGACGCAAGGGATCCGCTTCGCGGCAAGGCATACGCCCAATGGCTGCGCGAGAATCACTGGGAGGCGTGGCTCGACTGGCGCTGCGGCTTCGTCACGCGCCAATGCGAGAAGCTGGCGAAGAAGCTACGCGCCGCGCGCCCGGACGCAAAGCTCTATCTCGACTGTGCGCTTACGATTCGCCCGAACAGGATCCCCTGGATCAACGAAAACTACTACAAGCCCGGCTTTTGGCCACGCTACATTCGCGGCATGGGGCTGGATGTCAAGGCGCTCAGCCGGATCGAGGGCGTTGTCATGACGCAGATGACGATTCCGAGCGACCGCCGTTGGTTCCCGAACCTGAAGCCAGACCAGTTTGCGAAGATTGTCGAAAGGGACGGCCTCGCGGAAAACTATCCGATGACGCAGGATTCCGAGTATGCGGCCTACTACTGCTTTGACCGCTACTTTGAATCGCCGGCAGGGAGGAGCTACGGCAAGGGGAGTCCGATGGAGCTGAGCTGCGCGTGGCTCAAGGAGATTCCCTGGCAGGTCGTGACGATCAACGCTTCCGGCGCGAACTCCATGCGTCCGTTCGCGATGGCGCTGAAGGTGCGCGACTGGCAGGAGCTCATGAAGGGCGGCTACCTGATCGGCACCTACGGCATGGAGCCGTATTTGCGGCCGTTCATGGCGGCGTTCCGTGCGCTTCCGGCCGTTCCGTTCGAGAATCGCGCGTCGTCCAGCCCGGACGTGACCGTGCGCGGGAAGACGGTCGCCGGACGCGACTATCTCTATGCCGTCAACACGTGCGCCGAGCCGCGCAAGGTCCGGCTGGCGGGAAGGTGGAAGGACCTTGTCACCGGTGAGGTCGTTTCGGGAGGCGAGATTGCGCTTGGTCCGTATGCGCTCAGGTCGTTTGCCGCGTCTGCGAAGACGAGAGCAAGGTAATTGAGAGTCGTCGGTGAATGCGCTGATCTTGTTTGCGGCAGTCGCGTCGGGCGCGTTTCCCGGCGCGGAGTGGATAGGCGACGAGGGAAACGAGTCTCCGGCGTTCGCAAGGTCGTTTGCGGCGGAAGGCGTCGCGAAGGCGACGCTTTCCGTGACGGGAGTCGGGTATTGCGAGGCTCGGATCAATGGCGCGAAGGTCGGGAAGAAGGTGCTTGATCCGACCCCGTCCGATTACGACAGGCGTGTCTGGTACTCCGTTTACGACGTCACGCCGATGCTGACGAATGGCGAGAACGAAATAGCGATCTATCTCGGCAACGGGCTCTTCTTCGAGCGGACGCAGTCGGCATGGGACTTCGACAAGGCGCCGTGGCACGGCTTTCCGCGCGGCATCGCCGCTCTGGAGCTGGAGATGTCCGGCGGAGTCCGCAAGCGCATCGTGACGGACGGCAGTTGGCGTGTCATCGCATCCCCCGTCAGATTCAACGACTTTCGCGAGGGAGAGGTTGTCGCGGCGAAAGCGCCGCTGCCTGGGGTGTCGCGGTACGCGTCCGTCGTTTCAGGCCCCAAAGGCGAACTGTCCGAGGCTCGGCATCCCGGTGCGGAGATCGTCGCCGAATACGCCCCCGTTTCGTCGTGGACGCTGTCGGACGGTGCGACGGTATTCGATTTCGGCAAGAACCTTTCCGGGTGGTGCAGGATTCGCTTTGCGGGGCTTGCGAGCGGCGCTGTCGTGTCGATACGGTATGACGAGCGCGACCCACGTTCTGGAGAACGGCACATAGACAAGTACGTGAAAAGCCTGCCGTCGCGGGAATTCTGCCGCGAGGTTCCGCCGGAGACCGCCGCCTTCCAGGCGGACAGGTTCATTTCCGCCGGCGGCGCAGAAGAGACATACGAGCCGCGCTTTACGTACAACGGCTTCCGCTATGTGACTGTCCGTGGCGCAACCCCGAAGGCGGAAGACGTGACGGCTTGTTTTATTCGAACTGCTTTCCCGAAGACGGGTTCGTTCGTCTGCGACAATGATGAGTTCAACAAGCTCATGGCGGCGGCGGAACTTGCCTACGAGTGCAACTTCACGGACGGCTATCCTACGGACTGCCCCCACCGCGAGAAAAACGGCTGGCTTGGCGATGCGGCGATTGCGATGCCATTCGCCCAATACGCCTACGGGTCTGCGGCGAACACGGCGGCGTACCGCGCATGGATGCGGACGATGGCCGACCAGCAGGACGAGACGGGCGCATTGCCGAACATCGTTCCGACTTCCGGCTGGGGACGAAGCGTCTATTCGTGCAATGCGGGGCCGACTTGGGGCATCGCGATGACGACGATCCCTTGGCATCTGTATCTCTTCAGGGGAGATCGTGTTACGCTGGAGGATGCATATCCGGCGATGAAGAAGTACGTGACGCTGCTCATGAAGGAGACAGCGAGCATTCATACGTACGGGCTTGGCGACTGGTGCGCACCGAAGGTAATGATTCCCGGGAAGAAATGGACATATCGCACGTCTCAGCCGCTGACAGGAACGGCCTACGCCTATCTCGCGGCAAGCGAGATGGCCGACGCGGCCAAGGCGCTTGGGCATATGGATGATACGCGGCATTTTCGTGCGGAGGCCGCTCGCGTCCGCAAGGCGTTCAACGCCGCCTTCTATCGCGGAAACGGCATTTACGAGCGCGGGTACATGTGTTCGCAGGCGGTGCCGCTGGAGTTCGGTCTCGTGGATCCGCCGGAAATCCCTGCCGTGCGGGCGAAGCTTGTCGAGGCTGCCGAGAAGGAGGGCGAGATCGACTTCGGGATAATCGGATCGCGGACGGTGTTCCGCCAACTCTCCGAGGCGGGGCGGACGGATCTTGCGTGGAAGTTGATCATGCAGGAGAAGCCGTTGAGTTTTGCAAATTGGATCCGCAGCGGCGCGACGACGCTCTGGGAGGATTTCGACGGCAAGGTTTCGCAGAACCACATCATGTTCGGCGACTTTGCCGCTTGGGCGTATGCGTATCTCGCGGGTGTCCGTCCGACGGCCCCTGGGTTCGCAGAGTTCATGGTGCGGCCTTGCCCGATTGACGCATTGCGCCATGTCGCCGCAACCGTTCCGACGCCGCACGGCGACATCAAGTGCGAATGGACTGCTGACGGCGGATGCTTCACGCTCGACCTGACTGTTCCTGACGGGACGCGGGCCCACGTCGTGATGCCGGATGGCGGTGAAAAGCGCGTGACAGCAGGGCGTCATGTGTTAAGGTCGTGCAAGAAGGGTCGTAAGTCAGCCACGAAGTCGGTGGACTCATTTTGGGGCTCCGGCGGCACGGAGGTCGGCCCTTCCGAGGGCGTTGCGCGTGGCTGGACTTGGGAGAAGGCGCAGACGGGCAACTGCCATCCCGGCGCGACGCTGCCGTTCGGCTGGATGAGCGCGGTTGCGTATTCCGGCGCATATCCGACCGGATACGGCGTCTGGGAGCGTTCGAGCGGAGGCCCGGCCAAGAGGTTTCTCGACCGTCCCGAGGCGTGGGGCATCACGCACGTCCAGCATTCGGGCACGGGGGCGATTCGGCAGTACTACAATTTCATCCGCATCACGCCTTGCGTCGATGGTTCCGACCTCTCGAAGCGCTCGCGGTTGACCGACGAACGCGCAGAGCCGGGGTATTACGCCGCGTCGCTCCCGGACTACGGGTCATCCTTCGAGCTTGCCGCCGTTTCGACCACGGCGATGGCGCACCGCTACCGCTACGCTTCTTCGGGCGGGCGGCTGGAAATAGACCTGAAGAACCTCGCCGTGTTCGGGAGCCGGACAGACCGTATCGACCGCGTTGATCTCAAGGTGC
>JBGUVV010000140.1:0-3758 GCA_045220525.1 Kiritimatiellia bacterium | reverse complement strand
GCGAAGGAAGAGGGCAAAGGCTGCCCGAAGTGCAACGGTCAGTTCGAGGTGATGCAGCACCTGGCTGACTCGCCGCTTTCGGTCTGCCCCGACTGCGGTTCGCCGGTGCGCCGCGTCATACAGGCCCCGGGGCTTGCGCATTCAAAGACCGACCTCCACTACCGCGCGAAACGCGCGGGGTTCCATTCTATGAAGAGGGTGGGGCGCGGCGAATACGAAAAGATGTACTGAGAAAGGAAGTTTCTCCCAATGACTTTCTTCCAGAGACACGCCTACGGAATCGGATGCGCCATGGCCGCGGCGGTGTGGCCGTTCTTCCGCAAGCGCCGCAAGATATCGATAGACAACATAATGCGCTGCGGCATTTCGGCCGACCGCGCCGAGGCAGAGCGCATTGCGAAGAAAAGCTGGTGCCATCTCGCCGGCCACATTGCGGAGGCGCTTTGCGTACCGAATGTCGTCACGCGCGAAAACTGGCGCGAGCACCTTGAATTCGACGAGGCTTCAGACGCGGCGGTAAAGCTCCTGCTGGAAAGCCCCGACGTTCCGATTCTGCTTGTGAGCGGGCACCACGGGGTGTGGGAGGCTGCGACAAACATCCTCTCCTTCGTGCGACCGATGATCGCAATTGCGCGCATCCAGAACAACAAGTTCGTCGCAAGGTGGATGAAGAAGCACCATTTCAGGGGGCCGGTCACGATCATCGACAAGAACCACGGCTTTAACGAGGCGATTATAAGGAAGTGGGCGGAGGATAAGGCGGCGATGACGATTCTCATGGATCAGCACGCAGGAAACGGGAAGCTACTGAGCTTTCTCGGCCGGCCGGCCATGACCTATACCACGGCGGCGAGGCTCGCGGCCAGATACGGGCGGCCTATTGTCGTCGGCTCGTTCGTGCGAATTGCGCCGTATCGCTATCGGCTTGTAGGCGGAGATCCTGTTGTTGTCGAGAAAGGGCAGAGTATTGAGGAGGCGACGCAGGTTCTGAACGACAGGCTTGCGGAATGCGTGCGGAGGTATCCAGAGCAATATCTTTGGGCGCACCGCAGATGGCGCAACGACTGACGAAAGATTGCCGCTCTGCCGTGCTTGCGTCGAAAGCGTGAAATATGATAGAATATTTCAAACTTAAGCGTGCAAGCGCAACAGAACTTCGATTGTCAAGGAAGCAACATGAAGCAAAAGACTGTCTCTGCTGGCTTAATTCTTTCTCTGGTCGTTTTAATGTCAAGCCCAATGGCGAATGCTGGGTTGGTGTTTTCGCACGACAATGGACTTGTAGTTGCGCAAAATACAAACATGCCTTTCGACAAGGGCACTTTTTTCCTTGATGGCAAGACGCCTCGTTTGGAAATACCGGAAAACAAAGATGCAGGGCTTGTTCATGGCTCATGGTTTATCCTCAAGTCCTTGGATTTCGGGGAAACCCCGGCAATGTGGGGGTGCGAAGCTGCGTGCAGGATTGTGCTGGAACGAGAATCTGATGGCAAGAAGTGGACATCTCTGCCATACGTCTCTAACCCGCAAGACCCCATCGTGTCCTCGTCCAACGGCCGTGTTCCTCGCCTTGTATATTCATTCGACGATACTATCCTAACCGTTGCCGGCGACAAATACAGGATCGTATTTCTCGACAAGTCGGGCGCGACAATGAACAAGGTGCGATATGCGGTTGCTGAATTCAGGGACGGCAACAGCGCACTTCCCGGTCTCACGTTCGACGGCGGAGGCAGAAGCTTCGCGCCGGTGCATGCGGTAAACCTTGCTCAAAAGCCACAGGACCCTCCAAAACCCGTCGAGCCGCCCAAACAGGCTGAAGAGCCTAAGCCTGCAAAGCCGATTGCGCCGACAGAACATGCGACGCAGAAGCCTGCCAAGAGACAGGAACCGCCCAGACACGTTGCAACGGCAAAGCCGGTCCGCGAATATCCAATAAGCATGTCTATAGACCGTCCCAAGAAGGTCGAGACAACCAGGCAAGCCGACGACAGAAGCTTTCGCGGCGTATTTTACAACAGAGACGTGGAAATCAAATCGTGCACATACACCTACAAGGGCAAGCTGAGCTGCAATGTTCCAAAAGACGAAAAAGCCGAGATCGACGTCGAGGCGTATTTCGTCGTGCGAGACATCGCCAGGGGCGCAAGGGACAGGATAGACGGTTCCATTACCGTGGGGCGCTACGAATTCGGTGGAACCAATCCGCAAAGCCAGGCGATAGAATTCAAGTCACCTGCGGTGGACGAGATAAAGACGCGCACATCCCTTTCAGGAAGCGGCAACAAGAGCGATTCCTCTGGCTCGCGGTATATCGGCGTAATCGTAAGGGCGATGGTCAACGACAAAGTAAGAAAAGTCATTGCCATCCCGTCCAACCAGAAATGGGTGAAGATCGGCAGTCAGGAAGTGGTCGCCTTTGAGGAAGACAAGAATGTTGCGAAACGGCATTACGACGGCAACGGCAGCGAGCCGATTGTCCATACACGGATAGAAGGCACCGGGCAATCGACCCCGCCGGGATGGATGGATGACTTCTACAAGGCGCAGGAACTCGCGCAGAAGGACGGAAAGTGGATGTTCGTTACATTTACCGGATCGGATTGGTGCCCGCCATGCAGGAGACTTACGGAGACTGTCCTCAAGACTGTCAGATTCCAAGACGCCCTCAAAAAGAGTGGCTACGTTCCTGTGTTCATCGACTCTCCGCATGACCAATCGCTGCTCTCGGAAACATGCCGCAAGCAGAACAAGGATGTCATACGCATGCTGAAAAGCAGCGGCGGAGTCCCAGACGTGAATATTTTCAACGCGAATGGCAAGAGGCTCGCATGCCTCGGCGCGGCAACTCACCTTGAAAACGGCGTAACAAGCTATCTCAAGTTCTTCGAGTCCGTCGACAAGGGGCTGAAACTCGTGGATGCAGTTTGCAAAGCCCACGGCGACAAAGGCGCAAAGTCGCAAGAGTTCCTTAAAGACATGCACACAGCTCTTATGCAGATAGAAGCGGGGACGCTGATAGACATATTCCGCACAGAAGTCGAATCCCTCGTTGCCGCCGACAGCTCCTACCTAAAATCCTATCCATACTTCGAGTTTGTCGCGCCTCTCGAAAAGCGCATGGAGAAGCTGGAGATTGAAATTTCGGAAAAGACGTATGCCGCCATGTACCGCGGCAAAGTGCCTTTAAACAACTCCGACGAAAGGAAAAAGTGCAAACGCAAGGTGTTTGAGGAGGGGAAATACTCTGAAAAATTTGGAAAGCTCATGAACGACGTGAAATGCGCAGAGACAAAGGTCTCGCAGGAAGCGGCCCTCGATAGGCTGAAGACGCTGAAGCTCCGTCTGTTCCGCGCCATGAACATGGAATGAAAGAATGGAGATACTAATACGGCCAACGCATCAAAAATTCCTTCTCCCCGCTGACGCGAGGTAGAACGAATTTTTGATGCGTTGGAAGTGTTCCAGCAGCCGTATTCCCCGACGAGCGAAGCGAGGAGTCGCCGAAGGCGAGCCGCGAAGCGGTGGCTACGGGGGTGCAGCGCAACAGCCAGTAGAGAGAAGTTTTCGGTCTCTTCCCACTGAACGCTGAACTGATGGCTGTTGGCGGCTGAGACGCTTCGGAGCGAAGCGACGCCTAAAGGTTGCTGTTCGCGTCGAGGCTTGCGCCGGGCGAGGCCGTCGAGTCGCTGCGTGCCGAATCGCGGGAACTGCTGTTGATGGCAGGCAAGAGCATCAACACCGCGTCCGCCCGCATG
>JBGUVV010000139.1:0-12289 GCA_045220525.1 Kiritimatiellia bacterium | reverse complement strand
AGCCAAGGTAAACGACATCCCCAGCCTCAGTTTGCCGCTAAACTTTCGTTTAACCTTTCTAAGTTTCGTTTACTTTGGCAAACGACCAATGGTTTCTGCACCATCTCAGTCGCGCGTATGTAGATAGAACTGCATGCTCAGGGCGGGAGGCTCGTCTCGTCGAACGCGCCAAGCCGACCTCCCGCCCTTCGCCACCGCGCACCGATAGGGCGAAATGAGGAACAGCGCTAAATGGATTTACGCCTAATTGGCTTGAGAATGTTGCGCAGGAATTCGCGCCTGTCTCCGAAAAAGCGTATTTCGGAGGCGGACATTCCTCCATTATCGATTTTTGCCGCCACCAATTCAACGGTGCAGATGAAGTCAGCCGCCTGAAAAAGCCTATAAGCCTCTGGATGCACGTTTGGCACAAACACTGCGCTGGACGAGAAAATGGCAAATGCTTCCTTCAAAAGCGACTTGACCTGCTCCTGTCCGTTATCGTAGTAAATCTTGAGCGTGTCGTATGCCACGAATTTCTGAGTGTTGTCGAGAAGGAAACGGGTGATTTCCTGAAGCAGCCTGTCATGTACCGCGCCGTCACCGTCGCCAAAGTGCTTGTCAACGCGAAAGCACTTGTAGCAAATGTCCGACTTGCGTATGAACGCCATCATCTTTCGGAAAATCGTCTGCCTCTCTTCACGGAGCATGTCGGCATACTGACCTTCGCGTCTTACGAGCGGTCCGGCATGAATGCAATGTCTCGCGCCAAGCGAATGCAATTCAAGCTCCGATTCTAGGTTCGCGACATACGGAGTGATGTCCGCCGCCTGATCGTGCATGACGAAGCAGACAAGATAGAAACGCGACGACGCCTCACCCGACTCAAAACTGCCGGACTCGTCAACAAACACGCTTATCTCTTTCGCTTTGGCCGATGGCATAACAATCTCCACTGAAACTAATGGCAGGGATTTCTCCCTGCCATAGGCGAAGGACATCCTCCGCATCCCGGTGACTCGGACTTTCGTCGTTGTCAATGCGTATTATATCAAACCTCCATGATCCTCGCAATAGGGGCGAAGCTTCCCTGTGTTGGACACGCGGAGGAACGGTGCCGAGCATCCCGTAGCGACGGCTGTGCGGGTTAATGCAGCAGGACTGCAAAGGGATTGCGAAGGCTGAAGATAAGCTCGAAATCCGCGAACCCCAACGCCGCGTTCGCATTAGATCCCGCTGGGTCGACGGCGCGAACCATCAGCGCACTGCCGCGCTTTAGGCGCGGAAGCTCATTCGTGACAACTGCGCCAAGCGCCGGAAACTCCGCGCCTTCCTGATTATTGGTGTAAACAGTCGTGAACGCAGCAGTCGGAATATCTTGCCATTCAAGCGCGTCCGTCAAAAGCCTCGCGCTATCGGCAACCGCATATTCAACGTTAACAGTCTTTGCGTTTTTACAATTGGAATTTGCGCCCCACTGCCCCATGCGCGTGACAAGGCGCACGCCATCCGCCGCAGCATTCCCGTCGTTGACAAACGCGCATCCATATATCCACTGAGGAGATTGCGTGGTAAGGACTCCAAAACCGCATACGCCGGACTTTGGCTTCCACACATACGCCCCGCTCGTCCCAGTTGTGCCCTTGTTGTCGTTTTCCCGAGTCGTCACATGCTCTTCGCCCTTGAAGACCTGCCACCCATCAGGCAACTTATTATTGCCCGCAATTTCCTCAACATTGAGCGAGTACCTGCTGCATCCTCCGGCCATACGCGGCAAAGCGGACATCCCAATAGGCTTGACATCAACGCTTGGCGATGGAGGATCATCAGGCGGGTCGTCCGGAACGGGAGGCTCACCGCCATCGCCAGAGGCAAAGTATATGTCCATCTCGTATATATACCAATTGCCCGTCTTGCCGCTGCCCGTCAGCTGAAGCGTAAACGAATCCACCGCCATCGACTCGTCGAAAACAAGAGTCTGTTCATTGAGCTTGTCTTTCGCCATGGCCTCGAAAACGCGAGACTCACCCACCGAAATCCCAGAGGAAAGAGGCTCAAGCGTCAAATGCCGCGTCGGCGTCGCACCGCCGGAGTTGGACACCCTCGCGACAACCGCCGTTATCACGTCGGGATACACCGGAGAAGAAATCTTCCCCTCCTTGCTGTTAAACCCTACGGTTGGCTTTGTCGTCCGAATGAACACCTTGTCGTAGAAAACCCACCCCGTTCCATTTGTCATCGACGCATCAAATACGACATTGCTGCATGACGCTGATGCCACACTGGGGAACGCCGCGCCAAGCAAGAGAGCGCCCATGGTAAGCGCCATGCCTACGAGCGACGTCCTGCGCTTGATTCCCTCTCTCGGCTCGGCCTCCGGCGGAATCGTGAGCGGCTTGAGAGGCTCGTCGTCGCCCGGGAGAGACTTCCACGCGGCGGAATATATCGGTAGGCCCTGCTCGCGGAACATCGTCTCGAACTCGGTCCACACCTCCTTCGGGCGCGGCATCGGCTCCACCCTCTCGAAGCGCGGCTTTTGCGGGGAATCGTCCTCGAAGCACTTGCAGACCGTCTCGAAATACTCCTTGTGGTCGGTCGCGAACTCGAGCTTTCCGCCGATTTCAAGCCGCTTCCAAAGCGCATTCAGGAAAAGCGGCCCGAAGAGGCGATGGGAATGGTGCTTCTTCTTCGGCCACGGATCTGGGAAAAACACGTAAACCGTGCGGGCATGGTGGGCCGGAAGGAGATAGTGGAAAGTGTATAGGGCCTCAAGCCTCAGTACGTTCGCGTTAGCAATCTTCTCCCTGCGGCACTTCCCGTCGAAAAGCCTGACGCGCTCGAGCATCCTCTCTATGCCGAGAAAGTCGCACTCTGGATGCTCCTTCGCCCTTCTCGTGAGGAACCCGCCCTTGCCGCATCCCACTTCGATCTCCAGGGGACGCGAGAGGTCGAAATCAAGAGGCTTGCAAGGATCGGTGACTCGTATCACGTCCAGAGCTTTTCAAGGGCGTAATACGCTCGCGCCTCCGGTGAGAATACGTGGACCACCACATCTACGTAATCGGCGACGACCCACCCGCTTTCGGGGTCGCCGGAAACGCGATACGCCTTCTTCGGAAGCGCGTTCACGAGCGCCTTGAGGTGCGGCGCGGCGGATCCCGTGGCGACCACGAAGAAGTCCGCAAGGGCGGACTTCCCGCGCACGTCATATACCTTTACGTCAACGCCCTTCGCCGCCTCAAGCGCATTCTTGATGGCCTCGGTCTCTTTGAAATCAGCCATTCTCAGGCTCCCCCTGCAGGCTGTCGCGCTTTACGTCACGCTTTACAAGCGGGCGCTCGAGCATCTTCTCGTAGAGCTTTACGTACTCCTGGGCGCATGCCTCGTGGTTGAAGCGGCGGAGCGACTCCTCCATTATGCGCGCGATCTCGCGTTCGCGCACCGCAGGATCGGCGTGGAAAAAGTCCATCGCCTTGTCCATCGCCCAGAAAAGCCCGTTGGAGTCGTAGTAGTCGAATACGAAGCCGTTCCCAGAGGAAGTCTGCGCGTCAAGCGTCTGCACCGTGTCGTGGAGACCGCCCGTATTGTGGGCGATGGCCAGCGATCCGTATATTGGCGCCTGCATCTGCGGAAGCCCGCACGGCTCGAAGAGCGAAGGCATGAGGGTGAAGTCGCTGCCAGCAAAGCCAAGCTGCGAGAGCCGCCCTTCGAAATCGTGGATCCCAAGACGCGAATGGAGCGAGTGGAAGTTCCGGATGTCCCAGAAATGGCGCTGGAACGGGCCGTTCGCGACTATTGCGATCTGCGCGTCGGGATGCTTTTCGAGGAAGCGGAACGCGATGTCCGTCAAAAGCTGCGGCCCCTTCTGAACCGGGTCGAGGCGGCTCGGCCAGAAGAAGAGCGCCTTGTCGGGATTCTCCTCGAGCCCAAGAGCATGCTGGAGGGCAAGCTTGTTCTTGCGCTTCGCCTCGCGATGTTCCGCAGGCCCGTATTTGAAAGGTATCTTGTCGTCCGTCGCAGGGTTGTCTGCGGGATCGGGCGCGTTGAGAATGCCCGCCGCGCATCCGGCGTTGTACTTGTTGCGAATCTCGCTTCGTATGGAATCGGGCACAAAGGAATGCCACCCGTTCACGATTTCCTTGAGGAACGTGGGCGACACCGTGTTTATGAAGTGCGCCGCGAAACATCCCGAGGCCTGGAGGTCTATCTTGTTCCTGCCGCGAGACTCCTCGTAGTTGTAAGGGGGATATTCGTAGTAGAGGTTAGACCAGAACTCCGCGGCGTCAATGCCGGCGTCCTCTATGTCGGCGAGGGTAAGCTTCTGCGTGTGGATGTTGTGGACGGTGAAGAGGCAGGGGATTCCCATGCGCCGCGCCGCCGCCGGCACGAGGCCAGTCATCCAGTCGTTGCAGTGTATGAGGTCTGGCTGGACGTGGGGGATGATATTGTTAATGACCTCGCGCTGGAAGGCAAGGGCAAGCTTGACGTTTCCGTCGCCCCTGTCATAGACGGTGTCGCGGTAGTAGAAGCAGCGGTCCTCCGCGAGATGGATCCGCTCGTCGGAAAGATGGCTCTTGTACTTCCTGAGCTCGTTCGCGACAAGCTGCGCCGTCTCGACGTGGAACATCCTGCGATAGTGCGGGAGCGCAACGTGTACGTCGGAGCCAAGCGAGAAAAGCGCGGCCGTAAGCGAGGCGGATACGTCCGCCATTCCGCCCGCCTTGGCGGACATCTTGCCTGCGAGGTTTCCCATTCCATCCGGCAGATACGTGATCTCCGGCGTTACGATGAGGATTCTCGGGTTTCTGGGCTTGTTCGCCATCTGTAGCTCCGACTGTTTATTCGATGAAGGCGAGAGCCTGGCCCTTCGAAACGGGCCTACCATGCTCCGCCAAAAATGTTATCTTGCCTGAGGCCGAGGCCTTTACAGGGTTGAAAAGCTTCATTGCCTCCACGACGCATACGGGCGAGCCGGCCTTGACTGAAGCTCCGTCGGCGGCCATCGGGGGCTTGCCCGGCGCGTCGCTGCGGTAGAAAGTCCCGTTGAGGGGCGCGACGACCGGCGTGCCTTTGGTGGGGGAGTTGGAGTTGGAGGTTGGAGTTGGAGATTGGATTTTTTCTTCCTTTCTCGAACTCGAACTATTTTCTCCAACTTTCGCTGCCTCTTCTTCGTCGGCGGGGATGGGCCCGCCCTCCTTGCGCCACTTGAAGTAGCCAAGCGCGACTTCAGGGAAGAGGGCGTAGCTTAGGATGTCCTCCTCGGCCTGGATGGTCCCGGCGGGCAGCTCTCCGGCTGCCGCCTCAAGCCCAGGCTTGAGAAGGTCCGCCGGACGGCACTCTATCGTCTTGAGCCCGCCGACGAGCTTTTTCCTGAGCTTGGGGTCGATCTTCGCGGGAGTCTTCCCGTAGTAGCCCGCCGCATAGCGCCGCGTTTCGTCGGTCACCATGGAATAGCGCTTCCCCGAAAGGACGTTCAGCACGCTCTGCACGCCGACGATCTGCGACGTGGGCGTTACGAGCGGCGGATAGCCGAGGTCGGCACGCGTCTTCGGAAGCTCCGCAAGAACCTCGTCGAGCCTGTCGAGGGCATCTTGCTGCATCAGCTGCGAACGGAGGTTCGATATCATGCCGCCCGGAATCGCATGCACGAGGACGTCCGCATCGACAGGCTCCACCTTCGCCGACGACGCTGGCTGGCGCTTCGACTTCAGTGCCTTGAAGTAGGCGTTAATCTTCGAAAGCGCCGCGCGGTCGAGCCCGCAGTCGAATCCCTCGCTCTCGAGTATCGAGACGACCGACTCCACCGGCGGCTGGGAGGAAAACGAGGAGAGAGTCGATATCGCGCAGTCGAAGCAGCCCGCCCCTGCCTCCGCCGCGGCCATGTACATCGCGGCGGCCATTCCGCTCGTCATGTGGGAATGGACCTGTATGGGCATCTCCGGCATTGCCTTCCTGAGCGCCCCGACAAGGTCCCTCGCCGCGCCAGGCGTGAGGATTCCGGCCATGTCCTTGATGGCGAGGGAGTCGATGCCCATCGCCTCCTGCGTCTTCGCAAGCTTCACGTACGCGGCGACAGTGTGCACGGGCGACGTCGTGTAGCATATGGTGCCCTGCGCGTGGCCGCCGTATTTCTTCACGCACGATATGGCCGTCTCGAGGTTGCGCGGATCGTTGAGCGCGTCGAACACGCGGAAGATGTCCATCCCGTTCTCGCAGGCGAGCGCGACGAACCTGTCCACCACGTCGTCGGGATAGTGCTTGTAGCCGAGGATGTTCTGTCCCCGAAGCAGCATCTGAAGAGGAGTCTTGCGGCAGACCTTCTTTATTTCGCGCAGGCGCTGCCAGGGATTCTCGCGCAGGAACCGCATGCACACGTCGAACGTGGCGCCGCCCCAGCACTCGATGGAATAGTAGCCCGCCGAGTCGATCGTCTCGGCGATTTTGAGGATGTCGTCGGTGCGCATGCGCGTCGCCCAAAGCGACTGGTGGGCATCGCGCAGCGTCGTGTCGGTAATCCGAATTCTTCTACCGGATGTCTTCATATTGCGATATTATACCAAAAAATGCGCCTCCGCGCTCAACGCGCTTTCGGCTTGGGCGTTTGATTCAAATTGAATGGTCCGCCAGCCAGCCCTCTCTGCCCCGTCGCAATTGAGGCGGGAATCGTCGATGAGGACGAGCGACGACGGCGCAAGGCCGAGCCTCCGCTCCATAAGGGCGTATATCTCGGGCATCGGCTTTACGAGGTGCTCCTCGGAGGAGACTACAAGCGCGTCGGCGAGATCCGTAAACGCGGAAAAAGTCTCGCGGAAGCGCGGCGCAAGCTCCCTCGGCATGTTCGTGAGAATCCCAAGCTTAAGCCCCCTCGCCTTCAGTTCCTTCATCCAGCCAAGAGTGCGCATGTTGGGATGGAGGAAACTCGAAGTATCGGCCTCCTCGATCTCCCGCTCGACCGCCGGATCGACCGAAACGCCCGCGTCGCGCCATGTGCGCTCGTAGAACTCGCCTACCGAAATGTCGCCTATGTCGTAGTTGCGCCGGTATTTGCCGAAGCCATCCATCACGGCCCGCCATGGAAGGCCGTTGGCCTCGACTATCTCCTTCACGCGCTCGGGAGTCGCGCACGTCGTCATCACGCCGCCAAAGTCAAGCACCACGCCCTTTATCGCTTCGTTCGCCATCGTTCACCCCCTGAATCCGTCGAGCACGGTCTGCTTCGGCTTGCGAAGCTGGCGCGGATAGTCCAACGTGTAGTGAAGCCCGCGCGACTCGCGGCGCTTTTGCGCGCTCTTTACGATCAGCTCCGCGCACACGGCAAGGTTCCTCAGTTCAATCGTGTCGGGAGTGACGAGATAGCGGAAGTAGTAGTCGCGTATCTCCCGGCGGAGAGTCCTTATCCTGTGTGCGGCGCGGGCAAGGCGCTTGTTGGTGCGCACGATGCCCACGTAGTCCCACATGAGGCGGCGTATCTCGTCCCACATGTGCGAGACGAGAACGGCCTCGTCCGGCGGGACGGCGTTGCCGATCTTCCAGTCCGGAATGCGATGGGGCCTTTTCCCGAACCTCTCTCCATGAGGCCCAAGGCGGGCCGCCGTAAGACGGGCGCAGACCATCGCCTCCATGAGCGAGTTGGAGGCGAGGCGGTTCGCCCCGTGTAGGCCAGTCGATGCGCACTCCCCGACGGCCGAAAGCCCCCTTATGGAGGTTTGCCCGTCGGTAGTCGCCTGGATGCCGCCGCAGGTGTAGTGCGCCGCAGGGACGACGGGTATGAGGTCTGTCGCCATGTCGATGCCGAACTCAAGGCACTTGTGGTAGATGTTGGGGAAGCGCTTCACCAAATACGCCCGCCCCTTGCGCCTTATGTCGAGGAACATGCAGTCGTCGCCGGTGCGCTTCATCTCGGAGTCTATCGACCTTGCGACGATGTCGCGCGGCGCGAGGCTCCCGCGAGGGTCGTATTTCTCCATGAAAGGACGCCCCCGCTTGTCTACGAGGACGGCCCCCTCGCCTCGGACGGCCTCGGAGATAAGGAAGCGCTTCGCCTGCGGGTGGTATAGGCAAGTCGGGTGGAACTGGATGAACTCCATGTTCTCTATCTTCGCCCCGGCGCGCCATGCGAGCGCGATTCCGTCGCCTGTCGCGGTGTCGGGATTGCACGTGTAGAGATAGACCTTGCCGCAGCCGCCGGTTGCAAGAATCGTGTTGGGCGACCTTATCGCGTATATCTCGCCCGTCTTCTTGTCCATTACATAGGCGCCTATGCAGCGGTTCTCGCCGCCGATTCCGATGCGCCGCGTCATGACGAGGTCGATTACTATCGTGTCCTCTCGTATGTCAACTCCGCTCTTCCTTATCTTGCGGATCATGGCCGCTTCGCACTTTTCGCCAGTTATGTCGCCTGCGTGGAAGATGCGCCTTGCGCTGTGGCCGCCCTCGCGCGTGAGGTCCCATCCGCCGTCGTCGCCCTTCGAGAAGCGGACTCCGCAGTCTATGAGGTCCTGTATGCCCTCCGGGGCGTGTTCGCATATTTCGTGGACGACGTTGCTGCGCCCGAGCCACGCGCCCGCGATCATGGTGTCCCTCGCGTGCTTGTCGAACGAGTCGGCGGGATCCATAACGCAGCATATGCCGCCTTGCGCGAAGTTTGTGTTGCAGTCCTGGAGCCTGCCCTTCGTCACAAGAGTGACAGAGCCATATGGCGCAAGGTGCATTGCGCTCATCAGCCCCGCCATGCCGGAGCCGACGATGAAATAGTCGCAGTCCAATATCCTCATCGAGGACTGGGCGCGAGCCTTGCTCAAAGAAGTATGTTTAGCATCTCGCATACTAACTTGCCCGATTTGAGGAGGGAATCGGCGGAAATCCTGTCGCATGTGTCCTCAGGGGTGTGCCACCAGGAATTACCAGGGCCGTACGAGAAGTCTATGAGGTCTATCGCCTTCATGCCCGCCTCCATGAACGGCACGTGGTCGTCCTTAACGATGTCGCCGACAGGCGAGACAAGGCCCTCCTCGCCTATCAGGCGGGATGCGAGGACGGCAATCTTGGAAAGCGCGGGGGAGCCGTTGGCCGGAACCGATATCGCAAGATCGCGGTCGCCGAGCATGTCGAGGCAGATCACGGCCTGTATCTCGCGGTTTTTCCTGCGTATGTACTCTACCGCGCGCTTCGCGCCCTGGAAGCCGTCGTTGTCTGCATAGTAGTTGCTGCACTCCTCGCCGTCTGTCCAGACGAGCATGACGTTGCCGCGGGGGGTATTCCACTCGCAAAGGGCCCCCGCAAGCGCGATGAGGAGGCCGGTCGTAGAGGCACCGTCGTTGGCGCCCGGGCAGTTGACCCCAGGCTTGGTGTCGAAGTGCGAGACGACGACCACCCACTTGCTCGTGTAGTTCGACCTGAATTCGGAGTAGAGGTTTACGAACCTGCGCTCGCCGCCGGGCGCGGGCGCGTTGAATATGTCGCGCCGGACGTCGGCGCCCGTCATGCTGGCGTGGTCGAGTATCCAGTTCGCGGCGATTCCGCCGCGCGCCGTCCCCGCGTCGCGCGGAGTGCAGGAGGCGACGAACTCGCACGCCATGCGATGCGCGAAATCCGCGTCCTTCTGCGTGAACGCGAGAGCAGCCGCTAACAGGAGAGCCGTCATCAATCGACCCGGACCCCGAGCATCCCCAGAACGCGGTCGAGGTCGTCGTTGGAGAGGAAGTCAATCTCTATGACGCCCTTTGTGTGACGCCCGTTCTGGTGCGTCATTCCGGGCGTCACCCTCACGGCGCAGCCAAGATGGCGCTTCATCGTCTCCGAAAGGCTTCTTACGTATGCGGGCGGAAGATCTGGCGTTCCGTGCGGCTTCTCGGCTACAGGCGCGTGAAGCCGCGCCACCCTCTTTTCGAGCGCGCGCACTGTAAGCTGGTCGTTGACGCATTCGCGCGCAAGGAGAACCCTGTCTTTTTCGCCTTCGACCGAAAGGAGCACCTTCGCGTGGCCCGCCGACAGGAGTGAGGTCTGCACGAGCGACTTCACCTCGTCGGGAAGCTCAAGGAGACGAGTTGCGTTGGCAACCGTCGCGCGGCCCTTGCCGACCTTTTCCGCGACTTCCGCCTGGGTGAGGTTGAAAGTATCCTGAAGAGTCTTGTAGGACTGGGCCTCCTCGATCGGATTGAGGTCTTCGCGCTGGAGGTTCTCCGTCATCGTCATGACGGCGGCGGTCTGGTCGTCGGCTTCGCGGACGACGACCGCAATCTTCTTCCAGCCGGCGAACTGCGCGGCGCGGAGACGGCGCTCGCCGGCGATAAGCTCCCACCGGCCCTTGGAGTTCTTGCGGACGGCTGGAGGCTGGACGAGCCCGTTGTTCTTGAGCGACTCCGCAAGCTCCCTTAGCTCTTCCTCGCCAAAGTCGCGGCGCGGCTGGTAAGGGGACCGCTCGATCTCGAGAATCGGAAGCTCGATAACCCTGCCCTCTGCGCTGTCGGACGGCGCCGCCGGCGCCGCCGACTGAACCGACGGAACCGAGGACGACGTCGGGATCAAGGAAGAAAAGCCCCTGCCTAAGCCGTGTTTTCGCTTCTCAACGGAAGCGGGGGCTCGTTGAGCCCCCGTCGCTTTTTTAAGATAGGGACTCGTCTTGGCCATCAGAAGTAGCCGTTGAAAAGAGGAAGGGCCTTGACCTTGTTATCCATGATGATGTTGACAAGGCCGATCTGGAAGCCCCATGGGCACTCGCGGGCAAAGTTGACGAGGCCGATCTGGCAACCATGCAACTCGTCGGTCATGTTGAAGACGCCCGCAAGCTGGCACCCGTAGGCCGTCTTCGCAAGGTTAACTCCGCCGGCAGCGGTGAAACCATACGACTCAACCTCCGTCAAGTTGAAGATAAGCGCGAAGTCAGCGCCAGTGATGTTCTCCTGCATCGTGCCGATAAGCTCTGCGTTGATGCCGCAGACTTCACGATGGTAGCCGAAGCCGCCGAAATCCGCGCCCCTCATTGTCTTGCGGCAGATGTTGGCGCCGCAGGTCAGGCGGATTGCATAGACGTCCTGGTCGGCATAGTTGAAGAAGCCCGAGGCGACGAGGCCGCGAGTATCGCCGCGCACGGTCGTTGCGAGGGCGAGGTCAAGGCCATACATGTGCCAGACGTCGTTGTAGAACAAGCCGAGATCAATGCCAAAGACATCCCAATTGCCGATGCCCCAGGGGAGCTGCACGGGCGACGCGAGGGAAATCGCGAACGGAGTCCAGCCAACGGGGCCCTCGGCCTCCTCTTCAACTTCTGCGGCAGCTTCTGCGGCGATGGACGGAACGGCAAATGCAAGCGCGAACGCAGCAATCCCGGTTTTTACGAACTTGTTCATGAGACAATCTCCTTAGTTTTTAGAAACTTACCCTAATATTTTACAATAAACACCATACCCGCGTCAAGTACGGCCAACGCATTAAAAAACCGATTCTTCCCCTTCGGGGCCCCTGAATCGTTTTTTTAATGCGTTGGAAGTGTTCCAGCAGCCAGCAGCCAGCGTTCAGCGCCCAGTACGAGCGGTCGTGGCGCGTCCTTCCGGTTTCAAGAGGCGTTCCAGGCGCTGTTTTCGAGCGCGCCCGCCTCTTTTGTGAGCGCGCGGGCATCGAGCGCACGCCTTGCGAGCGTTGCCGGGTCCATGTCTTTTTTTCTCCCTCCCCACTTGACAAACGAGATGCTATAGTATATCATACGCACCATGAAACTGCAAGAGGAGATAGCGGCGATGCTGAAGGACGGCTCGCCCATGACGCGGGGCAAGCTCTGCGTCAGCGCGGTGCGCAAGTCCGGGAGGAAGGCGTACAACCTCCAGTACAGGCGCAAGACGGTCCAGTTCGTCAAGGCCATTCCGGCCTGCGAGCTGGAGGCGTACAGGAAATCGACCGAGCGTTGCAAGCGGTTCCTCGACTGCGTGCAGCGTTACGTTGACATGAAAACGAAGGAGTCAATCAGGACGATCAGGAAGGAGGCGAAGGATGCAAGAGGCAAGGCCAAGGCGGCTCGGCGAGCGGACGGTTGACTACGGCCTCGCGGCGATGGACTTCTGCGGGACGCTGCCGCGCACCGCAGCGGGGCGGCACATAGCAGACCAGCTGCTGCGCTCGGCGACGAGCGTCGCGGCCAACTACGCCGAGGCGTCCGAGGCGGAGAGCACTGCGGACTTCGTCCACAAGATGAAGCTCGCCATGAAGGAGCTGAAGGAGTCTCGGGTCTGGTTGCTGTTCGCGTCGAGGCTTGCGCCAGGCGAGGCCGTCGAGTCGCTGCGTGCCGAATCGCGGGAACTGCTGTTGATGGCAGGCA
>JBGUVV010000138.1:0-2881 GCA_045220525.1 Kiritimatiellia bacterium | reverse complement strand
ATTTCGGCATGGGTCTCGAAGAGATCGAGGATCCTGTTGCAGGATTCGGCAATCAGCCCCGCGGCGGCAGAGTGGTCGCATGAGTTGTCGAAGATGCATTGGGCCTGCTGCGATATGTGTGAGAGCGGAGTCCTGATGTCGTGGAGTATGTTCCGCGTCAGCTCGCGGAGCTCCTCCGCCTGCTGCTCCTGTATGGCGAAGAGCCTGTTGAACGAGGTCGAAAGCCGGTCTATCTCGCGGATTCCGGAATCGACCGGGAAAACCGCCGTTCCGCCTTTCTCCGTGATGTCGTTCGCCTTGTCTGACAGCTTGGCTATCGGTTTGGCGATTCCGCGTGAGAGGATTCTCACGATTGCATAGCCTACGGCCACCGCGAACACGGCGGTGACGATGATCCAGAACGTTATCCAGAAGTATTCCGACGTGGCGCGTCCCCAGTGCCCGGGACCAAGCCCGTCCTCAAGCGTGGACCATCCAAGCGCCACCGCGACCGACGCGACCAGCGCCATCGCGCAGATAAGCGTTGGCATCATGCGCCGCGCGATAAGCGCCCGCAGCGGAATGGAGACATCATTGCAGCACATAGCCAAACCCGCGTATTGTGGAGATCATGTTGGGCTCGTCGTTGGCGCATAGCTTCTTCCTGAGCGAGCAGATGCGCGTCTCGACGATCTTCGACGGCGCGAAGTCCAGTTCCCAGACGCTATGCAGGATCATCCTGGTCGGGACGGTCCTGCCGGTGTTTCTCATGAGAAGCTCCAGAAGGGAGTATTCGCCAGCCGTAAGGGCGATCCGCCGTCCTCCTCGCTTGACCTCGTGCGTCTCATGGCATAGCGTAAGGTCTTTCACGGTCAATACGTTGTAGCCCTGCGCGTAGGACGTGCGACGTATCTGCGCATACACCCTTGCCATGAATTCGTTTATGGCGAAGGGTTTCCCGATGTAGTCGTCGGCCCCGGCGTTGAGACCGGCTATCTTCTCGCAGGGTTCGCTCAATGCGCTTAGGACGATGATCGGCGTCTTGACTCCTTTACCCCGCGCGGACTTGATCAGGTCGATCCCCGACATGCGGCCGTCGAGCTTGATGTCGATTGCGGCGATGTCGTAAGGCCGCTTGGATATCATCCGGAGCCCCTCTTCGCCAACGGCGGTGCAGTCGCAGGAGAAGCCTTCTTCCTCGAGCTTGTCGGACAGGAAATTGACCGTATCCTTGTCGTCTTCTACAATGAGTGCTTTCATAGTCTGCGGACATTATACCGAAATTTTGCCATTCGTGCTTTTCGAAGTTCAAATTTTCTTGAACTTCGCCGCTCTTTTGCCTCGCCTTGCCCTCCGTCTTGGCCGCCATAGCGCAAAACGTGGCGGCGGTTGTTGCGATGGCGACAGTGATTGTTGCTATTCCACCACTTGCCAGAATCCGCCGTTGTCGAACCCGACACGCCGAATTGCCCCTTTGGATTTTTGTATCCAGTTGGCAATGCTCGTTCTGGATATCCCGCACGCTTTTGACATCTCGTTTTGCGTTATCCGTGGATTGGCGCGGATCAGCTCCTTGATTTTGTCGAGAGTCTCCATTTCTGTAAAGGTCTGTACAGTTTGCAGCGCTCCGGTTGACAGACCTGCGGCAATCCTTTTGAGCGCGGCTTTGTTGTCTGACGGTGCTGCGAAGATGGTGAGCTTAAGTTCGGAATCGCCCAAAAGCTCGTATTTCGGGCGTTTCCCTGAGAGTTTGCCGGATGCCGACAGTATGACAGGCACGCCCTCGCCGCGCCTGTCCATGATGCGCGACCTGACGATGTCTGTAAACTTTTCTGTCAATGGACACCTTGACAGACATGTACAGATCAACTCGTTGCGCGAGAACTGGCGTTCCCCGATTTCGTCCACGGTCAGCGAATTGGGCAATGCGCCGGGAGAGAATATCTCAAGGCGGTCGGAGAACATGTGCAGTCGAATTTTTGAACCCGATATCGAATAGTCCCTGTGGGCCACGGCATTTGCGACTGCTTCAAATACGGCGTTCATGGCAAACTGCGGAATGTCTATGCGGTTGGGTTTTTTGACGGCGAGAGTCCGCATGTTCCTGTTTACGAATCTGCATGCTTCGGCTATTTGGAAATCCAATGGGCCGAATATGTCCCTTGCGTCAAGCTGTTCGTCGGCGTAACGTTCTTTTCCCCTGTAGCATACCGCCTGGATGTAGGCACTTGGCAGATGCTCTTCCGGGTGCTCGCTTGCCATGAGGATCCCGCCGACGGTCGGACGCAACGAACCTTCGGCGTCTTTTGCTACTAAGTGGAGCTTGCGAAGAAAGTCGTCATTGGAAACCGGCGAAAGGGGAGTCTTGAACTTCTCGAACAGCGCCTTTGACAATGCGGACGGAGTTGCGTCCGGTACGACTTGTTCGTCGAAGGAAATTAGCCGCGTTTGGCTTCGCTGCTGAAAGAGGCGCGCCAACATGTCCGGCGGCATCTCCCTCTTTGAACTGCCGATGCGGTAGAAATACCCGTGTGGGCTTTTGTGTACGAAAAGGCTCTTCGAGACATCGACCCTAACGACCGCCTTTTCGTTGCCGTGTTGGTCGGGAATGAAAAGCTTGCGTATCAACGGCGCTATAGGTGGCTTGACTGAATCGTTGCAGATGTTCCTCAGCCACGTTTCCACAATTTCAATTTTGCCTTGCTCGATGCCTTTTACCTCTTTCGTCTTGTCGTCCACGCCGAAGACGAATGTTGCGCCGTGGGTATTCGCCGACGCAGCAAATTCGTCCGCTATGTCGCGGGCGTCCGGATCTGCTACTCGCTTGCCTGGAACGGAAACTGTCTTCAGCTCCAGCAGAGAATCTTCGCCGAGCGCGATTTGGCTGACAAGTGAATGCTCT
>JBGUVV010000137.1:0-5141 GCA_045220525.1 Kiritimatiellia bacterium | reverse complement strand
CTACGGCGCGGCGATGCTGTTCTCAATGTCGGCGATGGCGGATGGAAGATTACGGAATGGCGCTTTACGGATGACAACGTGGAACCTATTTTCGGCAAATGCGGCGTCCGCAAGATCGCGGCGACTGGGAAGACTGACGAACTTGGACGACTTGAGGTAACTTGGCAGATGCTGGGAGGCATCGGGCATGGTAGTTTCAAAGTTGTAGGCACGGAGGCATGTCATGCAGATAAGTAAGCGCGAGTTCCTGAAACATACGGGGACAGGCCCCGCAAAACCCTTGAAAAATGGGCCTTTCTGGGGTCTGTCCCCAAGATATTCGAGTCCGTCGAGGCGCCGTCGTCCTTCGCGAACGCCGTCATGACCACCATAATGGACAACTTCGACGCGCTCTCCGACACCTTTGAAGACTCGAGAACGCGGCTGATAGCCGATGTGTTCTCGATCACGTCCAACGAGCTGAAGACCGGTTGGTTCGCCGGCGAGGCGACCCGCGTCCAGGCCGTGAAGGACGACGCGCTCAAGATGGCGGGTGACAATTCGTACCAGATCGATATTGGGGTTTAGACTGCTGGTGAGGAACACGTGTCCGACGCACGGAGAAAATTTACTTTTTTCCCCTTGCATTGTAAGAGGAAATCAAGTATTATTTCCACCCATATGAACATGGAGGTGCCAGCAGTTGAAAGATGACTTCCTCGTCTTCGACCACGTGACGAAGAGATTCGACACGTTGACGGCGGTCGACGACGTGTCCCTTTCCATAAAGAAGGGCGAGTTCTTCTCGTTGCTCGGGCCAAGCGGCTGCGGGAAGACGACGCTGCTGAGGATGCTCGGCGGCTTCGAGCGTCCCGACTCCGGGCGCATATACCTGGAGGGCAAGGACATCACGGACCTGCCGCCGAACCAGCGGCGCGTGCATACCGTGTTCCAGAACTACGCCCTCTTCCCGACGATGACCATCTGGGACAACATCGCCTTCTCCCTGAAGATCGCGAAGATGCCGAAGGGCGAGGTTGAGGAGCGGGTGGACGCGATCCTAGACATGATCCAGATGAGCGAGCACGCTTGGAAGTACCCCAACCAGCTGTCGGGCGGCCAGAAGCAGCGCGTCGCCATCGCGCGCGCCCTCGTCGACAGGCCCCAGGTGCTGCTGCTGGACGAACCGCTCGCCGCGCTGGACCTGAAGCTGCGCCAGCACATGCTCATCGAGCTGGACACGATCCACGACCAGGTGGGCATCACGTTCATCTATGTCACCCACGACCAGGGCGAGGCGATGAGCCTGTCGGACCGCATTGCCGTGGTCAACCACGGCAGGGTGGAGCAGCTTGACGGCCCCGCGAAGATATACGAGGCGCCCGCGTCGCGCTTCGTGGCCTCGTTCATAGGCGACACGAACTTCTTCTCCGGAACCATCGAGTCCATAAGCGGCGCCTACTGCACGATCCAGTGCGAGGGCTTCCCGGCCATCAGGGCGTACAACGACAAGAACCTTGCCGTGGGGCAGAGGGTGGACCTCTCGGTCCGCCCGGAGAAGATCAGGGTGACGCTGAGTCCGCCGCCGCCAGAGAAGGGCGCGGACATCAACGTGTTTTCGTCGACGGTGCAGGACATCGTCTACCAGGGCGTGTACACGAAGTACTGGATCAAGGCGGGGTCGATGCGCGTGTCCGCCATAAAGCCGCATTCGCGCTTCCTGCTCGACCAGGAGACGATCACGTGGAACGACAGCGCGTTCGTCTGGTGGCATCCCGACGACGGATACATGGTGGAAGTGAAATGAGCGGGGCAGCGTCGTTCAGGAAGACAGAGTGGCTTGTCACGCTGCCGTCGTTCGCGTGGCTGCTTGTGTTCTTCGCCGTCCCGGCGCTCATCGTGCTGGCGTTCACATTCCATGGGCACACGGCCAACGGCGGCGTGGGCGAGTGGAGCCTCTCGACGTGGCGCGAGCTGGTGGACCCCGACTATCCCACGATTGTGTGGAAGACTATCCGCGTGTCATTCGAGGTGACGGCATGGTGCATCCTCCTCGCGCTGCCGTGCGCCTACGCGATAGCGCGCCTTCCCAAGCGCTGGCGCGCGCTTGTGGCGGGCGCGATAATGCTGCCGTTCTGGACGAGCTTCGTGGTGCGTGTCTTCGCATGGAAGACGATGCTCCACCCTGCCGGCTGGCTCCAGACCTGCTACCACGCCTACCTGCACTTCAAGTGCTGGCTCCTCGCCTTGCTGCCTGGCGTGCACGCCCCCGCAGCGGCGCCAGGCGCCGGCAACGACTGCCTGATCGGCATGGCGGGGTGCGCGATCGACGCGGCCAAGACGACGATCCTCGACTCGGAGATCGCGGTCGTGCTCGTCTCCGTTTACTCCTTCCTGCCGTTCGCCATCATGCCGATCTACACGGCGGCCGAGAAGTTTGACTTCTCGCTTCTGGAGGCGGCGCGCGACCTGGGCGCGAAGAACTTCTACGCATTCCGCAATATATTCATCCCCGGCATCCGGCAGGGGATCGTCTCCGCCGTGCTGATGGTCTTCATCCCGGCCATCGGCTCCTACGTGATACCGCAGATGCTCGGCGGCACGGAATGCGTCCTCATCGGCAACAAGATTTTCATGCGCGCGATGCAGAACAGGAACATCCCCCACGCGTCCGCGCTCGCCACGCTCATGGCCGTGTCCGTGTTCGTGCCGCTTGGGATTGCCATGTGGTGGCGGAAGCGCCAGGCGGCGCGCGACCGCAGACGGCTGGAGGTGCGCACGGCCCAGCTCATGGCGGCGGGAGGTGTGTCGTGAAGCGCTCCTTCTTCTCCGTTGTGGTGCTGGCCATGGTGCTGGCCTTCCTCTACGTGCCGATTCTGCTCGTAGTCGTGTACGGGTTCGTCCCCAACGGCATATCGATGAGCTTCTTCGACTCCGCTGGGCGATTCTCGGGCTTCACCGGCAAGTGGTACGCGATGATATTCACGGGCAACATGCGGCTCGACGCGCTCATGCAGAGCTTCTGGCTCTCGCTCGCGATCGCCGGCCTCGCCACTCTCGTCTCCTGCGCGATCGGCACCACTGCCGCGCTCGCGCTGCACAAGTGGAAGGGGCGTCTACAGGCCCTGCACCACGCGCTGGTCTATACCCCGCTCGTCATGCCGGACATCCTGATCGGCATCTCGCTGCTCATGCTTTTCGTCGCGTGCAGCGTGGACTGCGGGTTCGGGACGATCCTCATAGCCCACGTCACGTTCTGCGTGTCGTACGTGGTGATGACCATCCTCGCGCGCCTCCAGGACTTCGACGACCGCCTGATCGAGGCGGCCTACGACCTCGGCGCGGGGCCGTGGTACACCTTCTTCCACGTCCAGCTGCCGATCCTCCTGCCGGGCATCGTGGCCGGCGGTCTGCTGGCGTTCACCCTCTCGATCGACGACGTCGTCATAACCTCCTTCGTCAACGGCGCCGGAACGAACACGTTCCCGACGTACGTCAGCTCCATGACGAAGCACTCGCGCAACCTCCCGGCGGTGTTTGCGCTCTCGACGCTCATGCTGCTCTTTACCTGTGCGCTGGTGGGTCTTTCGAAGCTCATCGCGCGCGGACAACCACAGAAAGCAAAAGGAACAAAGTAAATGAAAGCAGGCAAGCTGATCTGTCTCGCGGCGTCGGCCGCGCTCATCGCGGGGTGCGGGAAGAGCAAGAACACGCTCCACGTCTACACCTGGAGCGACTACCTCGCCCCCGAGGTAATAGCGGAGTTCGAGAAGGCATACGACTGCAAGGTCGTGATTGACACCTTCGACTCGAACGAGACGATGTACGCGAAGCTCAAGGCGGGCGGCTCGGGCTACGACATCATCACCCCCAGCTCGTATTTCGTGCCGACCATGGCGAAGGAGAACCTCATCGCGAAGCTCGACCAGTCGAAGCTTCCCAATGTGGCGAAGAACTTCGATCCGGCGTTCAAGAACCAGGTGCTTGACGCCAACTTCACGTACAACGTTCCATACGCCGTCACCTACACGGGCTTCATGTACGCAAAGGACAAGATGCCCAAGGGAGTCGACGTCAATTCCTGGAAGGTGCTGGAGAACCCGGCGCTCAGGGGCAAGGTCACGCTTCTCGACGACCTCCGCGAGGTCATCGGAGCGGGTCTCATGTCGCTTGGCTATTCCCTCAACTCCACGAAGCCCGCCGAGATCGAGGCGGCCGTGAACGAGGTGCTCAAGTGGAAGCCCAACATCCGCAAGTTCGACGCGGAGAGCTACAAGACCGAGGTGCCGTCTGGCGCCACCTGGATCGGCCAGGGCTATTCGACCGACGTCACGCAGGTCATAGTCGGCGACGAGGAAGAGGGGAACGCGCCGCGCAAGGACATCGGCTTCGCCCTTCCGAAGGAGGGCTTCACCATTGCGTTCGACGAGATGGTCCTCTCCTCGGCCGCTCCCAACCCCGAACTCGCCTATGCGTTCATCAACTTCATGTACGAGGGCGAGCATGCAAAGGCCAACATGGAGTACATACAGGGCCCGATGCCGGTAAAGCCGGGAATCGACGCGCTTGACGAGGATTTCCGCAAGACCATAGTCCTGCCACCCGAGACGCTCAAGTACGGACAGGTCCTCAGCGCGCTCGACGACGCCGCGCAGGAGCTCTACAACAAGGCGTGGGACCGTATCAAGGCCACCGGCGAGAAATAGCGCGGCAGATCCTCGCAGGCCGCCGTGATTCACACTTGATGGAAGGGAAAGAAAAATGATATAATTGCCCTCTATGGATTTTAGCAATTTTATTCAGCAATTTGCCGATAGATTCGGCATTGAGATGCCGGAAATTGTGGATGAGGCCGCGGCGTTTGATGCCGACGGCATGCCGTTTTTCCTTATGCGGGTAGTGAATGAGGGCGAGGGCGAGTATCTTGTGGTGGCTGCCGACCTCGGAGAGCCGCCGCCGGAGAGGCTCGAAAAGCTCTACCAGGCGCTGCTGGACGCCGGCCACAACTTCGCAGGGGCGGGCGGCGGCGTTCTCGCGCGAAATCCCCGCGACGGCCACATCTGGCTGCAGATGCGCGAGGCTTTTGCGTCAATCGACATCGAATCCGCGATTTCGAAGGTGAAGGCGCTCGGCGACGCGGCGGTAAACTGGCGCAACATAAT
>JBGUVV010000136.1:0-2297 GCA_045220525.1 Kiritimatiellia bacterium | reverse complement strand
GAAAACCGCCTCGCCGCGACCGAGGCTGGCCTCAACCCGCTCGGTCTCTCCGACAACACGATTCCGTTCGACATCGACCCCGACAGGCTCGCCGACAAGGACTCCCACTTCGAGCAGATCCTCGAGCGCGCCGAAAAGGCCCTCGCCAACTGCAAGACCGTGCTCGCCTACGCCAACAAGTACGGTAACCGGCTCGCCCAGATCTCCAAGGACGAGACGACGCTCATCGACGAGATCGCCGAGCAGGAGCTCGCCTACAACAACCAGCTCATCGCCATCTACGGCACGCCGTTCGCGGGCGACATCGGGCCGGGCGGCACCTATCCGCAGGGCTACGAGGGACCGGACCTCTACAACTACAACTACATGGACCTCGCCCCCTATGGAATCAGCGACGAGCTCGTCACGCAGTTCACCAACTCCTGGAAGCTTTTGTGGGGCAACGCCGCCGGCTACAGCGACTTGACCATATCCAAGGACGCGCAAGGCAATCTATCCCTCCAGGGCTTCGACCTTGGCACGAGTGTCGGCGAGCTTGGGACCGACGACGAAATCGGTACTGTCGCCCCGTATCTGCCGGCCAACATCCGCAAGCTGCTGATGGGCTCCGGCAAGCAGTCGGCGCCGATCGAATACTCGCTTGAGTACACCGTCAGCCCCGGCGGCATCCGCATAAAGCCGGTACTCGTAACCGGCGAGCGCGCCACCGAGGGCAGCATCCAGACCGCCTACCGCAACTTCCTTCTCGCCTACAAGGAGCTTCAGGACGCCATCTTCGAGATTGACATCAAGCGCATGGTGATGGACATGACGTGGAAGGAGGTCCAGCTCAAACTGAAGAAAGATCTGCCCAGGATGCTTGCGCAGTCGGTTGTCTCCGAGGCGGTTCTCGGCACGGTGATTGCTGTCAAGCAGTCCGTGATCGATGGACTTGAGTCCGAATACGAGCATGTCTACAAAATCCAGTCGCTGACTGCGGCATCCGTGCCCAAAGTGACGGGCGCGGGCACGACCGTCGTCACCGACCCGCAGGCCGTAGCCAATGCAGCGACAACTCCGGCCACCGTGACTGCGCTCACGACGGCGAAGACGGCGATCGACGTCGCGTCTGCGGCAAAGGACAGGGCCGAGGGCATCAAGACGGCGCTCGATGTCATACTTGGCCTCTGGGAGGTCGGCAACAGCATCTACGACACAGTCGTGGAGATGCGCGACACGATGCTCATGTCCGCGCTCGAGTTCGACGGCGCCGCCATGATGGTTTCCGAGAAGTTCGGAGCGCTTTCCGCAGCCGAGGCCGAGTACCGCGCCGAGGTCTACAAGGGCGAGCTGCTGCAGGACGAGCGCGCCGCCTGGCGCAGGAAGATCGCCAACAAGGCCACCGCGCGCCGCTACCTCGACATGTACAACCGCGTCCAGCGCAACGCCGCGCTCGCCAAGTACTCGACGGCGTTCGACACCGCCCAGCGCTACGTCTGGGAGCTCGCGAAGGTGTACGACTACGAGACGGGCCTCCTCTCCTCCGACCCGCAGAGCGGCAAGAAGTTCCTCTCCGAGATCATCGCGACCCGCTCGCTCGGGCAGGAGGGCGTGACCATCGACTCCTCGACCACCGACGGCGGCCTGTACGACATCGTGCACAGGATGAAGGAGAACTGGAGCGTCCTCAAGGGACGCCTGGGTCTCAACAACCCGGACAAGCCCGAGAAGTGGTTCTCGCTCAGGTACGAGCTCTTCCGCATCCGTCCCGACGCCGCCGGCGACAGCGCATGGAGGCGCGAGCTGAAGAAGTACTGGGTGGACGACATCCGCTTCAACTCAGACTTCGCGCGCTACTGCCAGCCGCTCGCGAGCGAGGCGGTCGTCATCAAGGAGCCCGGCCTCGTCATACCGTTTGCGACCTCGGTCAACAACGCCGAGAACTTCTTCGGCAACACCCTCCAGGGCGGAGACTCGCAGTTCTCCTCCGCCGACTACGCGACGAAGATCGCGGCTGTCGGCGTGGACTTCCCCGGCTACGGGCGCCTGACGACGCAGACGTCCGACGGGCTTGCCGTAGAGCCCAACGTCTATCTCGTGCCGGTCGGCTACGACTACATGCGCGCCCCCGCCGGGAACGAGCGCAAGCTCGTCAAGTGGAGCGTCGTCGACCAGGTGCTGCCGCTCCCGTACACCATCGGGTCTACCCAGCTGGACGACGACTTCTGGATCTCGTCCTTCTCGGGCCTCGACGGCACGAGCGACTCCGTCGCGACGATCCGTCGCCACTCGACGTTGCGCGTCGGCGATGACTTCAA
>JBGUVV010000135.1:0-3876 GCA_045220525.1 Kiritimatiellia bacterium | reverse complement strand
GTGACCATTGACAGCGTAGTTGCAATTTGGTATCATTATTGCGGTTTCATTTTGACACCAAAGGTGAAGGCAAGGAGAATCTGCTATGAGTGCGTTGACTATTAGGGAACTACCAGAAGAGACGATGCGGACGCTTAAGGCCAGGGCGTCTTACAACCACCGTAGCCTGAACGGTGAGATTCTTTATCTCTTCGATTACATCGCGTCGTTCGGGGAGAAGTTCACGTTCACGATTTCGCGTCCGGAAGATCCGTCCGTAACCCGCCGCCGCGATGCCGTCCTCGCCCTTGCCGGGCAATGGAAGGACGACCGTTCTGACGAGGAGATCCTGCACGATATTGAAAGTACGCGGACATTTGGACGGGAGGTGGATCTGTGATTCTCATGGACACCAATGTCTGCATCCGAATTCTTCGCGGACGGGAGGATGCAGTCAAGGCGTTCTCGGACAATGCCGGCGATGTGGCAATTCCGTTTATGGTTCTCGGGGAACTCTACTACGGTGCGGCTCGTTCCAAAGATCCTGCACATGGGAAATCCTTGGTGGATAGATTTGCCAAGGCACTTCCTGTGGTTGAGTCATCCCCTGCGATAATGGAAAGATTCGGTGCCGAAAAGGCGCGTCTGGTGGCGGCGGGAACTCCAGTAGAGGATGCAGATGTCTTGATTGCATCTGCGGCCTTGGTGTGCGGCGGTCGTATTGCCACCGGAAACATGCGCCATTTTAATCGTTTTAATGGCCTTGAAGTCTTGGAATGGTGAATAAGGCAGTTCTATGCAGAAGAAAAACGTAATAATTGCAGTTGCCGCGCTTGCCACAGGCGCGGCGGCGGGCTGGTTTGCGGGGGGTGTTGGGGAATCCTCCTTCGCTAAAGCTTCCTCCTTCGCTAAAGCTACGGAGGACAGGCGGGAGGGGCGCGCTTCCGTTGCCGCGAAGCCCAGGCGCAAGGCGCCGATACGCTCGACGGCCGATGCGGAGGTCAAGCGGCGGGCGCTCGAGAAGCGCGTTCGCTTCCTTGAAGACAGCATCCGCATCGCGAAGGAGAAGCAGCCGCCAAAGGCGTTGGACGCGAATACAGCTTCCAACGAGGAAATCGTGGAGCGGCTAATGAAGCTCCCGACGGAATGGGAACGGGACAAGGAACTTCAACGTCTCGGCACGAAACGGCTCAATACTTTCACAATGGGTCAGCTCGGCAAGTTGTGTCCGCAGAGGTATCCTGCTCCTGATAAAGATTGGAAGGTCAGGCACGCTCAGATTGTTGAGAAAACTGCTGAGCGTCTCGCGATTCTCGATTCGGTTGATCAGTCTCTGATGACGGAGGAGGAGAAGGCGCTGCATTGTGGGTTCGCAGATGCCATTTTGCGCCAGTCGGAATTGTATGTCGAAAAGCTCTCATTGGAAGATGATTCGTTTGCCGCCAGGACGCTTGGCGAGGTTATGGACAACGCAGGACATCTTAATGCAAACTACAAGAGCAGGAAAGCCCTGCTGCCAAAGGAACGGAAGATGCTCGTTTCGCAGGCGGCGAAGCGCTTTGACGTTCCAGATGATGCGGTAGCGGATTTGATGTCCGCAGTGGACGACGTGTCGGAAGTTTCGGATCCCGCATTTTTCTTCACTAATAAAAAGTAGGTGGTGCCATGACATGTTGCGGCAATAGAATCTTCCTTGTCGTTGCGGGTTGCCTGGCTGTCGGTGTCGCAGCGGGATGTCTCGTGAGAATCGCGCTTGGCTCTTCCGATGCAGAATCGGTGTCGGAATCGGTGCCGGATAATCCTGTAGCCGTCTCCCCTGTCTCCCCCGGAAAAGCTGCACCTGCCGCAGTGGATGAAGATGCCGAATGCCGAAGACTTCAGGAAAAGGTTGCGCGCCTTGAACGCGAACTTGACGTCATCGGGGATGGCAATGATCGTGCGCGGAACGAAAGCGGTTTTGTCCCGTATGGTGAAGTTCGTGCGAATTGCAAAACGTATGGCGAATGGAAAAGGCGCTACCCGAAGGAATACGAATCAGCGCACAAGATGATTTCCCATATAGCGATATTCCGGATTAAGAATTACGAAAAATGGCGGCAGTTCATGTCGTCCATTGACGTCTCGGGACTGCCGGAGGATGACCGTCGCGCCCATGGCGAGCTGATGGAGACGTACGCTCAGGTGTTTAGGCTTATGAAGGAAGATTTGGAGGAGGATGATGAAAGAACCTTTGAGCAGGCAGAAGCGATTGGGAAAGAGATTGGGCGACTGCAGGATAAAGCCCGCGAGCTGATGGCGAACGAGCGCAACATCCTGATGGGAGCCGTGGCGGAGAATCTTGGCCGGCGCCTCGGCTGGCAGGGCGAAGACATCGCCGCGTTCGCGGAGACGCTCAAGGCCATCGCCGAGGTGACCGCCGAGAACCCGCAAAGATGATATTTGAGCAGGTAGAAAAGGAGAGTCGTGGGGGGATGAGTTTTGAGCCACAAAGGGCAGGAGAGGCAGGAGTAGGGGAGGGTGTGTTTTGAGCCACAAAGTGCAGGAGAGACAGGAGAGGTAAGAGGCAGAACGATCAAAACCCCCTGTTTCTCCTGTTCTCCATGCTAAAAATACAACTGCAATCTTTAGGTTTAGGTTAATTGTCCGCGCGCCCCCTATTGCAAGGGGGGGGTAAGTTATGATATAATACGTCACAAATATATGGCGTAAAAGGCATTTAGTATTTGTTGTGTTCCAAAAATGTGACCGTATGAATGTGATTGATGACATGAATGACGAAGCTTTGCTGCAAGAAGTTGGGCGGAGGATAGCATTTCTTCGCCGTTCTTCGCAGATAAAGCAAGAGGAACTTGCCGAACGGGCGGGCATTTCTCGTTATGCGCTCTCGCGCTTGGAAAATGGTGCCGGAGGCATTAGACTGGAATCGTTTTTGTCTGTCTTGCGCAGCTTGAACGTTATAAACAGGTTGTCAGTTGTGCTGCCAGAACCGACATTGACGCCGATTCAACTTGTTGAGCTTGAGAAGAAGTCGGAGGGGGCTCTGCCAAAGCGTATTCGTACGCGGCGCAGTTCGCCTAATCGTGTATGGGGCGATGGGAGGCCTGTCGCATAGTTATAGTACGAAAAGGAGAAAATAAATGCACAATGCTGCCAATGTATATCTCTGGGGAACACATGTAGGAACTGTTTCGCTTCAGGACGGCAATCCAATTGCGGCGTTTCAGTACACTGATGCGTTTCGCGGCATGGGAGTGGAAATCTCCCCTGTAAGGATGCCGCTTTCTCCCGCTGTTTTCTCGTTCCCCGACTTGCCGATACAGTCTTTTCACGGGCTTCCCGGGCTTTTGTCCGATTCGCTTCCCGACAAGTTCGGCAACAAGGTTATAGCCGCGTGGTTGCGAGAGCAAAATAAGAGCCCCGAAGACCTTAACGTAATTGACCGGCTTTGCTATGCGGGGCGGCGAGGGATGGGCGCGTTGGAATATCGTCCGGCGCTTCTTGACGAGGATGATGTGAGCGAGCGCGTCACGGTCGAGGCGTTGTCAGAACTTGCCGACAGGGTGTTGCGTATGCGAGAGGATGTAAAGGCCTCTTTGATTCCCGGAATGAACGAATATTCCTCCATCCTCAAGGTCGGGTCGTCGGCGGGCGGGGCGCGCGCGAAGGCGATCATCGGCTGGAACGAGAAGACGGGCGAGGTGATGTCCGGGCAGGTCAAGCTTCCCGAGGGCTTCGGCTACTGGCTTATCAAGTTCGACGGCCTTGTCGGCAACGGCGACAAGGAGGGCGACGACAAGTGGGGCTACGGGCGCGTCGAATACGCCTACCACCTGATGGCCCGAGCGGCGGGCATAAAGATGTCGGAGTGCCGCCTCTGGAACTGGCGCCACTTCATGA
>JBGUVV010000134.1:0-6073 GCA_045220525.1 Kiritimatiellia bacterium | reverse complement strand
GGAACCACAGGCCGTTGAGGAACCACAGGCTGTAGAAGAACCTAAGGCTGTAGAGGAGCCGCAGGTCGTAGAGGAACCGCAGGCTGTCGCAGAGCCGCAGAACGTTGCGGAACCCCAGAACAACGAGCAGGAAAACGGGCAGGAAAAAGATGAAACTCCCACTCAGCTGGCTGAATGAATACGTAAAGGTTGACGACATCGACCCGATGGACCTCGCCGAAAGGCTGACCCGGGCCGGTCTTCAAGTCGAGTCCGTCGAGACTGTCGGCGGGTGTGCGCTTTCCGACTTGATCGTCGTTGCGGAAGTCCTGGAATGCGAGGCGCATCCAAACTCCGACCATCTGCACGTCTGCAAGGTGACGGACGGCAAGGAAGAGTTCCAGGTCGTGTGCGGTGCGCCTAACATGCGCAAGGGCATAAAGACCGCGTTCGCGAAAATAGGCGCTCCCATACCGGGCTTTCTCGACAAGAACGGCAAGCCCGAGAAGATAAAGAAGGGGAAGCTCCGCGGCGTGGAGTCGTTCGGCATGTGCTGCAGCGAGAAGGAGCTTTGCATCGGCGAGGGGAGCGACGGCATAATAGAGTATCCGGCCGACATCCCGAACGGAAGCCTCGTCCGCGATGTTGCGGGGCAGGAAAAACCCGAGACCGTGTTCGACATCGAAGTTACGTGGAACCGTCCCGACGCGCTTTCCGTGATTGGGCTCGCAAGGGAGTTCGCCGCGATACTCGGGCGGCCGCTTTCGATGCCCGCTCTCGATTTCGAGGAGTCAGGCCTTGACGTGAACGACGAGGTGAAGATCGTCGTGGAAGAGCCGGAGAAGTGCCCCCGCTACACCGCAAGGGTGCTCACTGACGTTACGGACGGCCCGTCTCCCGATTTCATGCGCAAGCGCCTCGAGCTTTGCGGAGTCCGTTCGCTCGGGCTCGTCGTAGATGCGACGAACTACGTCCTTCTTGAGATGGGTGCGCCTCTTCACGCATTCGACCACACGAAGCTCAGGGACCGCACGGTCGTGGTTCGCTGTGCGCGGGAGGGCGAGAAGATCAAGACCCTCGACGGCGTTGAGCGCGCCCTTGATTCGTCCATGCTCGTCATCTGCGATTCCGCGGTGCCGAACTGCATCGCCGGCGTGATGGGCGGCGAGGATTCGGAAATTGCCGAGGGCACCCGCACGGTAATGCTCGAGTCGGCCCTCTTCGACCCTGCGTCGATCAAGGCGACGTCAACCAAGCTTTCCCTCTCGAGCGAATCGAGCTATCGTTATATCCGCGGCGTCGACAGGGCCGTCGCCGATGCGGCGTCAAGGCGCGCCGCGCACTTGATGCAGAAGTACGGCGGCGCGAAGGTGGCGCGTGGCTTCATAGACGTCGACAACCGCGTGCGTCCCGGCGTAGAAGCTCCGGCGGAAGCAGAGAAGGGCGTCGACTACACATGCTTCAAGCCGGTTCTCCTCGACTTCGCTCGCGTTCGCAGGCTCGTCGGAATCGACATCTCGAACGACGAGATGGTGCGTATTCTCAAGGCGATCGGCCTTCGTCCCGTTGAGGGGCGCGATGGCTGGGCCGGGGAACAGTCGGTTCTCTTCGCGATTCCCTCATGGCGGTGGGATCTTTCGGAAGGCGCCGACCTCGCCGAGGAAGTCGCGAGGATGTACGGGCTTGACAGGATTCCCGACACGATGCCGTCTGCACCGTCCGTGTCTCCGCTTTCAAACTCGCAGTTCTATGCAATGTGCAGACTCCGCGAGGTTTGCACGGGGCTCGGCTTCACCGAGGCGGCGCACTATTCGTTCCTCTCGGAAAGGGAGCTTTCGGACTTCGACCCTCGGGAGGAGTCTGCGAAAAAGCGTCTCGTCATACCGGATCCCGTCTCGGCGGAATACGGAGTCATGCGCGACAGCCTTCTTCCCCAGATGTACCAGACTCTCGGCCGGAACTCCGCGCACGAGCAGACCGTAATGCTTTTCGAGGTCGGGAAGACCTTCTCCAAGGCCGATGCGCCTGCGGAGAAGGAGAGCATATCGTTCGGCATGGTGGGCCCGGTGGGCCGCGAGGCGCTGCGCAAGCGCGCGCCGCTTTCGGCCGAAGAGGCTGTTCTCTGGATGAAGGGCGCCATATGCGAGCTTGTCGAGAGGCTCCACGCCGGCCGCGTAGAGTTCGCGTCAACCGACCATCCGGCGTTTGCCGCGGCGCTTGAAGTCAGGCTCAACGGCAGAGCAATCGGAATCGCAGGGGCTGTCTCATCCAAGCTGCGACACCCGTTCCGTCTCACAACGCAGATGGTTCTTGCGGAGCTCGATCTAAAGCCGCTTCTCAAGAAGACGGATGCAGTCGGCAGGGTTTCGCCTGTCCCGCAGTTCCCCTCCGTTTACCGCGACATCGCAGTGACCGCGGCAAAGGGAGTCTCCGACGAGACGATTACGGGAGTCATAAGGGCGAATGGAGGAAAGGCGCTTTCGAAGGTGGAGCTCTTCGACGTATTCAAGACGTCGCGGGCGTATTCGCTTGAGTTCCGCTCTGGAGAGAAGACGTTGACCGACGAAGAGGTCGGGCAGGCGTTCAGGAAGATCGTTGAGGCCCTCAAGAAGACGGAAGGCGTCGAGGTCAGGGAGGGCTGATGGAGAGCGTAGGTCCTGTGCTGCACGCGGATTCAGTCGATATTTCTTCGACCGACATTTGAAAATGGGGCGCAAGCCCCGCCTTTTGAACGACGGGTTCTGGGGAGTCGGTGCTACGGCAGTGCGGGATCTTTTGGAAACGACGGCGGAAATGCCGTGAAAGGAGGAGTGCGGAATGAAAGGTCATAGCTGGAGACTAACGGTGGCGTTTCTTGCGTTGGCATGCGTTTTGGCGAATTCGGCCGCCGCTGCCATAGAGATACCAAAGGTCAGCGGCAAGGCCCTCGGCGTTACGCGCGGGAAGCAGTTTGGCAATGGAGTCGTGTTCGTGGAGGGAAAGTACATAGAGCCCCCGTATGTGGTGGAGCGCTGGGGCAATGGGATACGCATAAACGGCATCCCCGTCGTTTCGCAGGTTGTGGACTGGACCGATTTCATGAAGACTCAGTCCTCCCTCAAGGTGGTGAAGACGGAGAGCGCGCCTTCCGCTGCGCCTACGCCTCCCCCAGCGCAGGAGACGTATTCCGCAGACGTCGAAAGCTCCCTTGACGACCTATTTGACGACGAGCCAAAGGCCAAGCCGGTAAAGAAGGTGGTGAGGCCCGCTGCGCCTCCAAAGCCAAAGACGACGGTGTCCTACTCCCTTGAGGGCGACTTTGTAAGAAACGAAGCGTCGAACCTTCTTGTAAAGCGCATAAACGCGGTCCGGACGGAGATCGACAGGACGCTCAGGGCGGGAGGGTTCTTCTGCTTCGGCGACGATTACGCGCGCGTTTCCGGGGACCAGCGCGAGACCATGCGCATTCTCGATCGGCTGCCCGAGTTCCAGCGCAAGTGCGAAAGCGTAGAGGAATTCGTGTCGGCCGTTCGCTCGGCCAAGTTGGTGTATCTCACGGAGCCCATTTGCAGGGATCTTTTTAAAAATCGCATCGACTACCGCAAGCTCCAGGATCGCCGCCGTGTCATCAAAGAGGAAGCAGAGCTTGAAAAGCTCGTGAACGGCGTGGCAAAGCCGTTGTTCTGATTCAAAGCGAGGAGGATGAAATGAATGCGTCAGCACTCAGTCTCAACAAGGCGCTTGGCCAGGCGGCAGGGTTCCTTTCAGCCGAAGGCCGCAGAATGTATTTCCCCTACGGAGGAATTCTCGGACAGGGTGCGGAGGCGAAGAAGTGCTCGCTGAACGCAACGATAGGCATGGCGTTCGAGGAGGACGGCTCGCCGCTTGTCCTGGACTCATTTTCCAAGGGCCTCAACCTCGATACAAAGGCGTTCCTCTACGCCGGAAGCTTCGGCCTTCCTTCGCTCCGCGGCCTCTGGCGCGAGATGGAAGTCAAGAAGAACCCGTCGCTCAAGGGCGTCAAGTTTTCAAATCCCGTCGTCACGAGCGCGCTCACGCATGGTCTTCGCATAGCAGCCGAGCTTTTTGCAGACAAGAAGGACGAGCTTGTCGTTCCGGACCTCTTCTGGGACAACTACGAGCTTATCTTCGGCGAAGCCGTAGGCTGCAAGGTGCGTCACTTTACGACTTTCCGAAAGGGTGCGTTTGACGCGGATTCGATGAAGAAGGCGTTGCTCTCGCCAGGCGCGAAGAAGCTTCTGATCCTGAATTTCCCCAACAATCCCACTGGCTACACAGCGACTCTCGCCGATGCCCGCAGGATAGTCTCTGCCGTCAAGGCGGCTGCCAAGGCGGGAAAGCGCATCGTTGTCATCCTCGACGACGCCTACTTCGGTCTTGCGTATGAAGGCGGCCTCCATGCAGAGTCGCTTTTCGCCGAGTTTGCGAAACTCGATCCAAACGTCCTCGCCGTCAAGCTCGACGGGACTACGAAGGAGGACTACGTATGGGGCCTTCGCGTCGGTTTTATCTCGTTTGCGTTCAAGGGCGCGACTGACGCCCAGCTCAAGGCCCTTGAGGACAAGGCCGCCGGCAACGTGAGGTCCGGGATATCCAACGCCTCGTCGATAGGCCAGCACCTCGCCGTGGCCGCGTTCTCGTCGAAGGGCTACGCGAAGGAGAAGGCCGCGAAGTTCCGCGTGCTCAAGAAGCGCTACGACGCTATCAGGCGGATCCTCCGCGACCATCCTGAATACGCGGAGAACTTCGAGGCGATGCCTTTCAACTCCGGCTATTTCATGTGCGTAAGGCCGATAGGCGTCAATGCGGAGGACGTGAGGAGGCGTCTCATCGAGAAGTATTCGACGGGGACGATAGTCCTCTCCGGTCTTATACGCCTTGCGTATTCCACTGTTCCTCTTGCAAAGCTCCCGAGGCTTTTCGCGGACGTAAGCGCCGCCGTCGCCGACGTGCGGGGCCGTGGATGACTGTCGAGGCGCATGCCAAGGTAAATCTTTCGCTCGAGGTCTTCGGGAAGAGGGCCGACGGGTACCGCGAGATCCGCACCGTTCTCGCTCCGATTGGCCTTTGCGACGTCCTCGAGTTCAATGCTGCGGAGGAGGGGCAAGTCTCAACTGACACCGGATACGGGGAAGGCGATCTCGTCGTAAAGGCCGTTCGTGCGCTCTGGGCCGTCGGAGCGCGAGGCGGAGTCTCTGTGAAGGTGGAAAAGCGCATCCCGGTTGGCGGCGGACTTGGCGGCGGTTCTGCGGACGCAGCGGCGACGCTTGTTGCGCTCAATTCCCTATGGGGCCTTGGAAAGACGGTTGAGGAGCTTGCTTCGATTGGCGCAGCGGTTGGCAGCGACGTCCCGGCGCTCGTCCTTGCCAACGCCTGCCGTAGCGCGGTGCTTGCGGAGGGAAGGGGAGAGAAGGTGAGGCTTGTTTCGTGGGATGATGCGCTCACGGCTCCGTCGCGCATGGAAAAGAGGCTTCTGCTTGCAAATCCGTGCATCCACTCGTCAACCGCCGAAGTCTATTCACAATGTGCCGTGCGCACGGTCCTCTCGCCATGTCCCGTAAACGACTTGCAGGTGCCGGCCTGCGTAATCCATCCGGAGATAGGCGCGGCCATTGAGGCGCTTTCCTCTGCAGGGGCGGAGAATGTCATGATGAGCGGCTCCGGCGCGACGGTCTTTGGGTATGCCAACGACGACGCTGCGGCGGAGGCGATTGTGTCAAAAGTTCGCGCCAAGGGAATGTGGGCGGCGGTCACGCAGTTTCATCTTTGACTGAGCAACGCTTTCGCTGGTTGTCCCGCCTGGATTCGAACCAGGACTAAGAGGATCAAAACCTCCTGTGCGGCCACTACACCACGGGACAGCGATTAATGCGTATTATACCAAAATACCCGCCTCATTTGCACTACAATATCTCATGCGCTCATGCGTCCGCGATTCGTCATAATAATGTGCACCCGGGTGGAGAAGGAGGACTTTTCCAGGCGTGCCCGTTCGTCAAACACTGTGCACCATGGTAAACTAGGTTTTCTTGGGGAGACACCCCCGCGGCGTTGCTGTTTTTCGCCGCCAATCCTTCCGTTTTTGCAATATATC
>JBGUVV010000133.1:0-2579 GCA_045220525.1 Kiritimatiellia bacterium | reverse complement strand
CGCGATACTCGGCCTCGTCAAGCCAAACGGAGGCGAGATACTTTTCAACGGCCGGTCTCTAAGTACGATGTCGCGCAAGGAGGTCGCCCAGAAGATACAGGTTGTCTTCCAGGATCCGCTTGCCTCTCTCAATCCAAGGCATACTGTCGTGGAAGTCCTCACGGAGGGCATGATATACCATGGCCTCTGCAAGAAGTCGCAGGCCCGCGACCGCGGGGCGCAGCTTCTCGAACGCGTTGGCCTCGGAGCCGACGCGCTCGACCGTTATCCGCACGAGTTCTCCGGCGGGCAGCGCCAGCGCATATGCATAGCAAGGGCGATAGCTCTTGAGCCGGAGCTTCTCATATGCGACGAGGCCGTCTCTGCGCTTGACCTTTCCATTCGCGCGCAGATGCTCGACCTTCTAAGGGGCCTCAAGGAAAAGTTGGGGCTTAGCGTCATGTTCATTTCCCACGACATAGGCGTAGTGCAGCACATCTCCGACAGGATGATAGTCATGTACCGCGGGAAGATCGTGGAGCGCGGGACGTGTGACGAAGTGATAGGGAATCCGACCGAGGCCTATACGAAGTCGCTCATCGATTCCGTTCCAAGAATACGCGGACTGGAGCGGTCGTGACGCTTTGCCTGGCGGCGATCCTGTGCGCGGCAGAGCTTTCCCTCAGGGACTACTCCGATGCCGTAAGGTCTGACGTCGAGCGCCAGGTCAAGGTCGCGCTTGAAGGACGCGGCGAAGACGACAGGCTTTCCGGCGTCGTTTCGCTTGCTGCCGACGGGTGCTTCTTCTTGCAGGGCGAGCATGACGCGATGAAGGTGGTTTACGACGGGAGCCGTCCGCCGGAGCCCGGCTCGCGCGTACTCGTATCCGGAAGTCCCTCGCTCGAGGGTGGCCGCGTAGTCTTCGTCGCCAACAAGTTCACCGTGGAAGGGCGGGGCAAGATGCCCGATCCCGTCACGGCCGACGGCCGCGATCTTGTTTTCGTTTCCACGGACGGAGCCAGCCAGGAGCTTGACATCAACTGGCGGCTGGCCATGGTGAAGGGCAGGGCCATCGGGCTTACGGATTCCGGATTTGCGATGGAGGTCGATGACGTTCCTGTCACTGTCTTTTCGCGCAACTTGCCGGATTTCCTCGGCGACTGCGGTCGCACTCACCCCTTGGTTCGCGTAACAGGCGTGCCGGAGCTTGTCCTCGACCAGTCTTCCCTTTTCGGGCGGCCGCGCCGCGTAATGGGAGTGAAGCTGCATGTCGCAAGCCGCGACGACATTGAGCTTTTGCCCGACCTCAGATACCAGCTGAACAGGCGGGATGCGAGGGTGCAGGTCGCAGTCGTATCGACGATAGCCTGCCTTGGAATAGTTCTCGTCATGCTTGTCGTCTTCCTTGTGCGCCAGGCTCGGCGCCATCTCCGCACGAGGACTCTGATGGTCGAGCGCAAGCGAATGGCCGACGACCTCCACGATACGATCGAGCAGCACCTTGTAGGCGCAGGGATGCTTCTTCAGCTCGGGAAGGACAAGGAGGCGCGGGAGGTTCTCGTGCGGGCGAAGCGCGAAATGCGCGACATCGTATGGGGGCTCAAGAACGACGACATGATGCGCCTTACGCCTACCGAGATGATAAGGGAGTTCGTCAAGGCGGAGAACAAGAAGGGCGTATGCAGACTTGACGCCATCTTGCAGGGGCTCCCAGAGCGGATGGACGCCTCGCAGATGCGGGACCTCTCGCTCATCCTGCGCGAAGCCGTCGGAAACGCGGTGAAACACGGCGGCGCAGGGAAGATCGCCATCTCGTGCGAACCTGTAGAGGGCGGCGGCTGGCTTATGCGCATTGCCAACGACGGGGTTGCATACAACCCGGAGACGGCCCCAGGGCCGGACGAAGGCCACTTCGGCCTTGAAGGCATGAAAGCGCGCGCCATGCGCCTCGGAGCGACCCTTGAGCTGGGCGTCCGCGGCGCATGGACGGTCGTTTCGCTTTACAAGCGGGGCTGAGAAGCCTCAGCAGATTCCCTGCGCGACCATCGCGTCGGCGACTTTCGTGAAGCCCGCGATGTTTGCGCCGGCCACGTAGTTGCCTTTCTTGCCGTATTTCGCGGCAGCCTCCCACGTGTTGTCGTGGATGGCCTTCATGATTCCCTTCAGGCGGTTGTCGACCTGTTCGCGCGTCCAGCTGACCCTCTCGGAGTTCTGGGACATCTCAAGGCCGGATGTTGCGACGCCGCCGGCGTTCGAGGCCTTGCCTGGCGAATACATGATCTTGGCCTTCTGGAACACGGCGACCGCGTCTGGCGTCGAAGGCATGTTGGCTCCCTCGCCGACAAGCGTGCAGCCGTGGTCCACGAGATACTTGGCGTCGTCGCCGTTCAGCTCGTTCTGGCGGGCGCACGGGAAGGCGCAGTCGACCTTGCTCGCGAGCTTCCAGCTGTTCGCGCCGGCGAAGAACTTGACCGACTTCGTCTTCTTCGCGAATTCGGAGAGCTCGCCGCGCTTGACGTTCTTGAGGTACATGATGTCCTTGAGCATTTTCTCCGTGATGCCGTCGGCCGCGTAGATCGCGCCTGAGCGGTCGGAGAGCG
>JBGUVV010000132.1:0-8380 GCA_045220525.1 Kiritimatiellia bacterium | reverse complement strand
ACAAGCCCTCACTCGCCATTCCGGTTTTGCTCGCTACAGCATTCCGGTTTTGCTTTCACCGCGACACTTCCAATGTTGCCTGTAAATGCAAATAGTGGATTTCCTTTCGCTTTTTTGGTATAATCCAAAACGTGAAAATCATTCCAGTCGATAAAGGCGTCGCTTTCGGAAACGGCGGCCTTGTGTTCATTGCGGGCCCTTGCGTGATCGAGTCTCGCCAGTGTGCCTTTGACCTTGCACGCCGTCTTTCCGCCCTCGCGAAAAAGCTTGGCGTCCAATATGTCTTCAAGGCGAGTTTCGACAAGGCCAACCGCACGAGCATCGACTCGTTCCGGGGCCCTGGGATAGACGCTGGGCTTGAGATCCTTTCCGAGATACGCTCCAAGTTCGACGTGCCCGTCCTCACTGACATCCACGAGCCGTGGCAGGCGAAGGTGGTCGCGCAGGTCTGCGACATAATCCAGATACCGGCTTTCCTTGTTCGCCAGACGGACCTTGTCGTCGCGGCGGCGGAGACGGGCGCTGTCATCAACGTCAAGAAGGGCCAGTTCATGGCTCCCGAGGACATGCGCGAAGTCGTCCGCAAGATTGAGTCCGCCGGAAACAGGCGGATCGTCCTTTGCGAGCGCGGGAGTTCGTTCGGCTACCGCAACCTTGTCGTTGACATGCGCTCCTTGGCGATAATGCGCGAGCTTGGCTATCCCGTGGTCATGGATGCGACCCACGCCGTGCAGAGGCCCGGTGGCCTTGGCGCGTCTTCAGGCGGCGATGGCAGGTTCGCGCCATTGATCGCCCGTGCGGCCGTGGCGGCGGGGGTAGACGGCGTCTTCATGGAAACGCACGTCAACCCGAAGGTCGCGAAATCCGACGCGGCAAACGCGATAAAGTTCTCTGAAGTGGGCAAACTCTGGAAGGTCCTTCTTAAAATCGATGCCGCCGTTCGCTGACATTCTGCTTGTCGCCGCGCTTGCGATACTGTCTCCTGCGAGGGATGCCGTTGTTCCGGTCCGCGCCGCAGGGGCCGGGGTGCAGCCTCCGGTGAAACTTGAATGGGCGTGCGATGGCGTTGACGGCGATTCGTTCCCCGATATGTTTCTCGTTGTAAAGCCCGAGGGCGGGATTCGCCAGGTATTCTCCGTTACGAACGCAGCCGAGGCGTATGTGACGAATCTTGAGCTTGGGCGGCGGTATTTCTGGGGTGTTGTCCCCGCCGTGGGCGGAAAGGGGGCTGCCTCGTCTTTCACGACGCCTTGGGATCCGCCAAGGCTCCTGCGTGTCGAGGGACTTGCCAATTTCCGCGATCTTGGCGGTTGGTCTGGCTTGGGCGGGCGCAGGGTCAGGCAGAACATGATGTTCCGTTCGGCAGGTTTGCGTGCAAGTGCGCGGCGGATAGGCGGTTCTGATTTTGCCCCTGTGTTTATGCCTGGCGCGACGAACATAACGGAAGGGGGGCTCGAATACATGCGCTCCGAGTTCCGCATCAAGACCGACATTGAGCTTCGTCCAAAGGAGGAAACCATTTTCATGCAAAGCTCGTTGCTTGGCGAGGATGCTGCCTGGGTCAAGGTTCCGTTTCCTGTCGGGGCCGCCATTGACGGCATCGAGAAGGGACGCGAGCCGTTCATGCGTGTTTTCCGCCGCCTTCTCCGGGAAGACTCCTACCCAGTTGCCTTTCACTGCGCGGACGGACGCGGGCGCACTGGCACTCTCGCGCTTCTTCTCAACGGGCTTCTTGGCGTATCTGAGGCGGATCTGCGAAGCGACTGGACTGCTGGGTCCGCGTCGGCGGAGTCTGGCAGCCTCGACGGGCTTCTCGCGTATCTCCACTCGCTCGGCGGCAAAGATGTCCGCGAATGCTGCGAGGCGTTTGCGAGGGGGTGCGGTGTTTCTGACGCGGAAATAGAGGCGTTCCGTGCGATCATGCTCGAAGGAGGCCGGGGATGAACGCGATATTGGCAGTGCTTGTGGCCTTCTCGGTCGCGGACTGGGTCGGGAGGCGCGAACTTCTCACGCGCGAGGCCGAGAGGCTTCAGGTCGCGTATTCGAACTGCGTTGCCCAGGCCTCGGAGCCGGCCGAGGGAGTCGTCATCCCCATCGAGACGCACCCCGACGGAGCCGTAAAGCTTTCGATTGCGGCGAAGCGCGCGAAGATATTCCTCGACAAGGGGCTTGTCTGGGCGGAAGGCGTGACGATACGAAAGTTTGACGAAAAGGGAGTGGAGGAGTCCCGCATTGAAGCTGAAAGCTGCGTGTTCGACCGCGATACGAAAAGCGGCTGGGTCGCAGGGCAGATGACGATGACGAAGGACAAGACTGTCTTCGCTGGGCGCGACGTCTATTTCTCATCGCCTGAGGACTACATGATTTCGTTCGGCGGCTCTTCGATATCCTCGGAGGACCTGAAGTTTGGAGGTGGACTATGATCGCGGCGTCTGTGCTCCTCTCCGTCCTTCTCCTCCGCGCGTCCGATCTCGCATGCGCTGCGCGTCCTTGCGTCGCGCGTCCGGTTGCCGACGCCCTGCCGGTTGATCTGTCAGAGGAAACCGTCTCGCCTTTGTCGGGCGTCAGGAAGGCGAAACACGCCCGGATATCTTCATTGCGCGCAGAGCTCGACAGGTCGGCGGGCGTTGCCTGCTTTGAAGGCGATGCCGTCGTTGACTACGGAGACGACTGCCGCCTCAGGGCCGATACCATATTCGTCTTCTTCTCGAAGTCCAACGGCCTTGATCGCGTAGTCGCCTCGGGGAACGTCGCCGTGTCGAACGACACCCGCCGAGGGTCGTGCGAGTCCGCGGTGTTTCGCCGCAGGCTGGACCAGATAGAGATGTATGGCGACGGAGAAAACCGCCTTGCCAGGCTTTCAAGCGGCCCTTCCGACGAAATTGCGGGCAAGGTCGTAAAGTTCTGGCTTGGCGCCGAACAGGTCGAAGTGCTGGGGTCCGAGGTGAAGGTCGGCCGTGGACGTGCCAGAGAGGGGAGGAGCGGGCTATGAGCGATCCTGTTATGAAGGCAATGAGCGAGATGGCCGCGGAGCGCGCGGGATGCGCCCGTCCTGATCTCGAGGCGAAGAACCTTGTGAAGATCTACGGCGACAGGACCGTCGTGAGCGGGATGAGCGTGTCGTGCTCGCGCGGCGAGATTGTCGGCATACTCGGGCCCAACGGCGCCGGAAAGACGACCACCTTCTACATGATCGTCGGATTGGTCAAGCCCGACGGCGGTCAGGTTGTCTTTGGCGGGGATGACATAACAAGGCTCCCCGTTTACAAGCGGGCGCGGAAGGGCCTTGGCTACCTTGCCCAGGAAGCAAGCGTCTTCCGCAAGCTTTCCGTCTGGAACAACGTAATGTCCATTCTCGAGACGATGCCGATGCGGCGTCGCGAGCGCATTGCGCGCGCAGAGGAGCTTCTCGCCCCGTTCGACCTCATGAAGGTGGCGAAGCAGCCGGCCTACACTCTTTCTGGCGGAGAGCGGCGCAAGCTTGAGATTGCGCGCGCCCTGGTGCGCCGGCCGACGATCCTCATGCTCGACGAGCCGTTCGCGGGCGTGGATCCGCTGAGCGTGAACGAGATACAGGACATCGTCCGCAGGCTTGCCGCCGGAGGCCTCGGGATAATCATAACGGACCACAACGTCCGCGAGACGCTTTCGGTGGTCAACCGGGCGTATCTTGTCTACAACGGCAGGCTCCTCAAGGAGGGCACGAGCGTCGAGCTCGTGGAGGATTCCGAGGTGAGGGAGAAGTATCTCGGCGAGAATTTCAGGATGTAATCCGAAAACACGAAAAGGAGGAAGAAGATGAGCATAGAAGTAACAGTAAGGCACAGCGACGTCAGGATCGAGTCGCTCAAGGAATATGCCGAGAAGCGCATGGCGAGGCTCGCCGAGAAGTTTCCGAAGGTGACCAAGGTGCAGCTTGTGATCGACATCGACGCGAAGAAGCACATGTACATGGCTGAAGTCGTCGCCAACAGGCTCGGCTCCACCGCCGTCGGCGCGAAGGAGTTTTCCGAATCCGCGAAGAGCGTGATTGACGCGGCCGCGGCGCGCGCGGAGCGACAGCTCCTCAAGATGCGCGTCAAGTCGCGCAAGGGCGCGGTGCGCCGCCAGCGCGCGGCCTCGGTTAAGAACTGATTGGTGCGCGATGAAGACTCTTCCGGTAAAGGCGAACGAAAAGGGCAGGCCGGTCACGGTCGCGGGCTTCCTCGAAGCCGGGCGCTCGTCCCTTGCACTTGCGCTCGTCGCGGGAGAGGCGAACCTCGAGCGCGAGATCGGAGAGCCGATAGTCAACAGGCCCGGTCTCGCTCTCACGGGGTTCTACACGCATTTTGCCGCCGGAAGGATCCAGCTCATAGGCAAGGCGGAGATGGCGTACTTGAAGTCGCTCGACTCGGGGACGCGTCTCGCCCGCATGCGCGCGATTCTCGACCTTAAGGCGTTTTGCTTCGTATACACGAACGGGCAGAAGCCGACGAGCGACGAGGTGAAGCTCATCGAGGGGGCTGGAGGGGTGGCTCTTACCTCTCCGCTCAAGACGCGGGTCTTCGCAAGCCTCAGCGCGTTCGTTCTCGAGAGGCTGGCCGCGCCTTCGATGTCGATATACGGCACGATGGTCGAGGTCTGCGGGCTTGGCGTCCTCTTCGAGGGCGATCCCGGCCTCGGCAAGTCAGAGACGGCGCTTGGCCTCATCAAGAGGGGCTGCGCGCTTATCGCGGACGATCTCACATGCCTGCGCAAGGAGGTCGGGAACAACCTGATCTTTGGCTCGGCGTCGGAATCGACTGCCGGCTACATGGAGATCAGGGGAATCGGCATAATGCACATACCGAGCCTTTTCGGCGTATCGGCCGTCCGCGGCGAAAAGCGCCTTCAGCTTATAATATCGTTCAAGCGGCTCAAGGACGTGTGCGGCGAGATCGACCGCACCGGACAGACCCGCCACGTCAAGAAGATACTCGGAGTGGAGATTCCCAACGTCGTGATACCCGTATCGGAGGGTCGCGACCTCGTGAATCTCGTCGAGACGGCGGCGATGCAGCAGAAGCTCATAATGTCTGGGCGCGACCCGGTGCTTGAGCTTTCGGAGCATCTCCGCCGCCGCGCGGAATCTGCAACACACAGGAGAAACGGGAGGTAGCATGGCTGAAAAACTCATGCGCGAGATGAAACTGCTGAACAAGTACGGCATGCATGTCAGGCCTGCTGGGCTGTTTGCGAAGCACGCAAGCCAGTTCGACGCCGACATAGAAGTCGAGAAGGACGGCAACGTGGTCTCGGGAAAGTCCATAATGGCGCTTATGACGCTGGAGGCCGTATGCGGAACGGTGCTTAAAGTCACGGCGTCCGGTTCCCAGGCGAAGGAGGCCCTGGAAGACCTTGAAGCCCTCGTAGGGCGCAAGTTCGACATACCGGATGAGCAGTGACCGCGCCATGCGGAAGGTGAAGGGGCTGGCGACCGCACGTGGGTTTGCGGCCGGCCCTGTGTTCCTTTACAGGGGCGACGGCGACATGCCGGTTCCGGAGTATGCCGTCGTCCCTGGGCGCGAAGTAGACGAAATAGCCCGCCTGAGGCGCGCCAGAATCGAGGCGGCCCGTGACATCGAGGCGACCATCGCCTCGCTGCGCGAGCGCACCGGCCGCCAGGACGTTAAGATATTCGAGTGCCACCTCATGCTCCTCGAGGACGCGGTGCTCGTCGGCGAGACTGAAAAGCACATACTCGAGGACCGCCTGAACGCCGAGGCGGCCGTGCGCCGGACGGCCGCAAGGGCGCGCTCGATGTTCGAGCGCATGAACGACCCGTATTTCCGCGAACGTGTGCGCGACCTCGACGACGTCGAGAGGCGTCTTCTCAAGAACCTGCTCGGGGTCGATGCGAATCCAGTGGCTGGGCTTTCCACGCCGTCCATAATCGTGGCGGACGACCTCACTCCGTCGGAGGCCGTGCAGATACCGCGCGACCTCATGCTTGGCTTTGCGACCAACAGGGGCTCCACGACAAGTCATGTCGCGCTCTTGGCGCGGTCGATGGGCATACCGGCCGTCACGGGGCTCGGAGACATAACGTCTATTGTCGTTCCGGGACAGGCCGTCCTTCTCGACGGCACGACCGGCACCGTTACCGTCTCGCCCGACGCTGCCACGATACGCGAATTTCGCGATTTGATAGAACGGCAGAAAGAGCTTTCCGAAGAGGTCCTTTCGCGCGGGTCGCTTTCCGGGCGGCTCCGCGAAGGCGGCGAGGTCTTCCTTTGCGCGAATCTCCAGCCGGGCGACCCGTTCGACGGCGTGCGCGAGCTCGGGGCGCGCGGAGTCGGGCTTTACAGGAGCGAGTATCTCTGGCTCAACTCCGGAGGGGAGCCGTCAGAAGATGAGCAGTTCAAGGCGTATCGTTCTGTCGCCGAGTTCACGTCTACGATATCGCCTTCTGCGACCGCTACCATCAGGGCGCTTGACATCGGCGGCGACAAGCTCGTCAGGAGCATCTCCCAGCGCAGCGACACTCGCCAGCGCGAGCCGAATCCGTTCCTTGGCAATAGGTCCATACGCTATCTTCTTTCGAATCCGGAAGTTTTCAAGACCCAGCTTCGTGCCATCCTGAGAGCCTCGTCGCTCGGCAACGTCCGCGTCATGTATCCGATGGTTTCGTGCGTAGAGGAGCTGCGCGAGTCTGCTGAAATTCTCTCCGCCGTAAAGGCCGACCTCGACCGCGAGGGGATTGCATACGACCGCGGCATCAAGGTCGGCGCGATGATAGAGGTGCCTTCGGCGGCCATCAACGCGGACGCGCTTGCCCGCCATGTGGATTTCTTCTCCGTGGGCACCAACGACCTTGTGCAGTATGTAATGGCCGCGGACAGGGGCAATGAATCGGTGGCGAGGCTCTACCAGCCCACTAACCCCGCCGTCCTCAAGCTCATGCGCATGACGGTCTCGGCGGCCAAGAAGAACGGGATCAGCGTAGGGGTGTGCGGAGAGTCGGCGTCGGATCCTTTTGTCGGCGTCCTTTGGGCCGCGATGGGAGTGGACGAGCTTTCGATGCCTGCGACATACATCCCCGTCATCTCGAAGCTTCTCTCCAAGCTCACCCGCGCCGATCTCGACGAATACGCCAAGGCCGTCGAGAGCGCAGGCGACGACATCACGGCGGAGGGGATCATGGCCGTCTGCCGCGAGTGGATGGAAAGCCGTATCCCCGATCTTGCCAACATAGTGCTATGATAAGCCTTCCCGGAATCTCGATAGGAAATATCTCGTATTCCATTGGCGACGGCAGGACTGCGCTGCGGGATCTTGCGATGGCGGCCGCAGGCAAGATCGGCGACGTCGGCGAAGTCGGCGCTGTGGTGGCGGCTACGTTTTCGTCCGACGAGCGCTTCCCGTCCCTTGCAGTCCGAGTAGCCTCGCATCTCGGACTTCCGCCGCGCACGCCCGCATTCGACGTGCAGATGGCCTGCAGCGCATATCCATACGCCCTTTATCTCGCAGGGCGCATCTCTGCGGACACGGGGAAGGCCGTCCTTGTGGTAAATGGCGATGCGCAGACCCGCCTTGTGGATTCCTCTGACCATGCGACAGGCGGAATATTCTCCGATGCCGCCACCTGTACGGCAGTCTCGGCCAAAGGCGAAGGGAATAGCGATTTCGATTTTCTTTCCCGGTGCGACGAGGCCCTTTCCTGCCCCGAGGCAGGGCCTATTCGGATGGACGGCATGAAGGTCTTCGCGTTTGTCGCGACGGAGGTGTCGGCGTTTCTGAAGAACTTCCTTTCCTGCACCGTTCCTTCTCCCGAGCTCTTTGTGCCGCATCAGGCGAATCCGTACATGGTTCGCCAGCTTGCGAAGTCTATAGGCTACGCCGACCGTTTCCTTGCAATCGACGAAAGCCTGAAGAACCCGGGCGGCTGCTCGATCCCTCTTGCCATAGCGAAGGCGAGGGAGTCCGGGGCGCTTGCCTCGGGATGCGGGAAGGCCCTTGTCGCCGGATTCGGAGCTGGCTTTTCCGCAGGCGCAGGAACGGTGTCGATTGATCCGGCCTAAGTTCGGGGCTTTACGTAAACGAGAGGAGGGGGCATGGGGTTTTTCAAGGCATATGACATGCGCGGCACGTTCGGCGCGGACTTTGATCTCGACACCGTCTACAAGGTAGGCCGTGCGCTTCCGGATGTGATATCCCTCGCGGATTTGAAACTCGACGCTGGCAGGGCTTCCGCCTTGCCGCGTCCTCGCATACTCGTCGGGCGCGACTGCCGCACGACTTCGAAGGACGTGCGCGACAGCCTTGTGCGCGGCCTTGAAGATGGCGGCGCTTCTGTCTTTGACCTCGGTCCTTCCACGACGCCAATGGTCTATTTCTTCACGGCTGAGGACGGATACGACGG
>JBGUVV010000131.1:0-7040 GCA_045220525.1 Kiritimatiellia bacterium | reverse complement strand
CGAGAATCGTCCGCCTTATAGCATCTTCAAGATCCGCTCTTTTCATAATGGGGAAGTATAGCAAAACGCGCCGAATCTGGCAACTTTTGGAACCTCTGACGGCCGTCCGCTAAATCCGAATGTCCTCGAGGCTGCGCCCCTTCGTCTCTGGAACGGCGAGAAGCGCCCAGGCGAGATGCAGCACCATGAACACGCCGAAGACGCCGAAGATGATCGCCGGCGCAAGGCGGGCCGCCATGACGGGGAAGGCGAACGTCAGCATCGCCGCGAACAGCCAGTGGGTGAAGCTGCCCAGCGACTGCCCCTTCGCGCGCAGTTCCTGCGGGAATATCTCGGCGATGAACACCCAGATGACAGTTCCCTGCCCGAGCGCATGGGAGACTATGAAAAGGAAGATGCATGCGGCCGCGACCATCCCGGCGTCGAGCATGAAAGCCGCCGCGCATGCGAAAAGCGAAACCACGTATCCGACGCCGCCCATGACAAGGAGCGTCTTGCGCCCGAGCCTGTCGATGAGCGCAAGCCCAAGAAACGTCCCGGCGCCGATGACGACCGTCAGGCCCGCGGCGACTGCAAGCGCGCCGGAAGAGCTGAAGCCCGCCATCTCGAATATGCGGCGAGCGAAGTAGAGGACGGCGTTTATGCCGGAAAGCTGGTTGAACATCGCAACGGAGAACGCAAGGAAAATCGGCCGCGCGTTCTCGCGGGAGAAAAAGCTTGATAAGTTGGAACCTCGAGTTGGAGTTGGAGAATGGAATCTCCGCATCGCGAGCCAGCGCGGGGACTCTACGAGGAACGGGCATAGCGCGAAGAACACAAGGGCCGGCACGGCCTCCGCGCCCAGCATCCATCGCCATGCATTTTCGCCAACTCCGCCAAGGCTCCAGTTCACAAGCTGCGACGCCACCATGCCTAGGACGATGTTGAGCTGGAAAAGCGCCGTCATCCTGCCGCGCCTTTCGGCGGGCGATATCTCGGCGATATAGACGGGCGCCGCAATCGAAGAAGCCCCCACCCCGAGCCCGCCGATGAATCGCGCAAGCATGAGCGACACGGGGCCTGCGGCAAATGCGCTCCACACGGCAGAGACAAAATAGAGGGCGCCTACCGAGAGAAGCGCCTTTTTGCGCCCGACGGCATCGGTGAACCTGCCGCCGCACATCGCGCCGACGACAGTCCCCCAGAGTGCGCTGCTCATGACGAGCCCGTGCATGAAAGAGGAGAGATGCCACGTCTCCTGAATCTGCTGCTCGCCGCCGTTTATGACGGCTGTGTCGTATCCGAAGAGGAATCCCCCCATCGCCGCGACAAGCGAAAGGAACCAGAGCCCTCCCAGGCTCCTGCAACCACCGCCTTCAGATGCCATGAATTTCATTGGCGCACATTATACCAAACCACCGCCCCGGCTTCAATCTTCGCTCCCGTGGCAAGGCTACAGCCCGTGCCAGGCGGGGGCGCCAATGGCATCCGCGACGGCAGCCATGTAGTCAGCCTCAAAGTCGGAGACTTCTCCGTCCTGCACGACGACATCGCGCAAGGCGGCAAGGAGCTCGCACTTCGCAGGCCCTGCAAGCCCGCACAGGGCGTCCATCGCATCCGCGAACGCGCGCGCCGACTGGCAAGGCGACGCGGAAGACGGGAAGTGCCTGAAAAGCTGGGAAAGCCGACGGCGGGCGAGCGCATACGACGACTCTGGATCCGCCCCGAACGACGCGACGGTCGCCACCACTGCTGCGGCCTCGTGCGTCAAGGCGTCCGCGCTGCGGCATGGGCTCGGCGGACGACGCCTGAGCCTTCTCCTGACTGCGCACCAGACGACGAACTCGAACGAGCCAAGCTCGCCCTTCTCCCTGGCGATGGCCTCCACCTTCCCCGCCCATTCCGCGGCGTCCGCCGGAGTACCCCACGTCTGTATCGCGGCGACCGCGCGATTTGCGACAAGCCTCTTCGCCGCGGCGCTCATCTTGCCGCGCCATTCCGGAATGGCCTCTCCCCGCAAGAGCGCGCAGAGGATGCGCCCTGAGTCGCCGACGTCCCTGAGCCTCGCGTTGAGGGCGGGAGGAATCACGATCTGCGTCGGCATGAGCTCGCGCATCACGGACTGGCGCTTCGTGTACTTTTCGTGGTTTTCCTCGATGCGCCTCTCCCTCGCGGCGCGAAGGGCCTCAAGGCGGGACTTGAACTTCCCGTCGTTCGCCGCAATCGGCAAAGGCGAAAGCCGCGCCACCCTGCTCGCAAGCGGCGGATGCATCCCCGACGGATTCCACGACTCCTCCACGAAGAACATGTGGCACACGTTCGCGGCGTATGCGCCGCGGCAGCGCCAATGGTTCTCCGCAAGAAGCCGCGCAAAGCGCAATGCGTCGGCAAGCGCCTCCGGATTGCGCGTGAACTGCACGGCCGCGGCGTCCGCGAGGTATTCGCGCTCGCGCGAGACGGCGTGCTGCAAAAGCCGGGCGAAGAAGACTCCGGCTAGGCCGACTATCCACAGCGCACAACCCGTAAGGACGTAAACGAGAAGCAGCAGGACCAGCTGCGCGCCACCTGTGAACCCTCCGCCGCGAAAGCCGCCGCCGCCACCGCTCCAGCGGCCGCCTCCTTGATCGTCCTCGTCGTCCAGCCTGAGCAGCTTGACGAAAAAGCGCCGTATCGGATACAGCATCGTCTTCCCAAGGACCGCGATCCCGCTAAGACCCGAGAGCAGCGCGGAGAGGTGAGTGTTAAGGCGCATGTCGCCATTGAGCACATGGCCGAGCTCGTGCGCTACTACGCCCTGCAGCTCGTCACGCGAGAGATACTTGAGGGCGCCCGCCGTAACGCAAAGGGCGCAATCCCCCTCTCCCTTTCCGGCGACAAACGCATTGACCCCGCAGTCGTCGTCGATAACCCACGCCGTCGGGACGTCGGAGCCAGAGGCTATGGACATCTCCTCCACCACGTTGAGAAGCGCCTGATCGTCAGTCCGCCGCGCCCTGCGGGCCCCGACGCAACGCATCAGCGCCTCGCCGGAGGCGATCCGCAGATACGACCACGCGCCGGAGACGAGCACTACGACGACAGCGCACAAATACGAGATTGCGCATACGCCCGGGAAACGCGCGACGAACTCCGGGTATGTCGGCGCGCGATCCGCAAGCGAGACATATCCAAGATAGGCGGCAAAAGTAAACACGAAGCCCGTCGCCGCGGCGACAAACACCGCGAACACAAGCGCGACGGCCGTCAGGCGGGCCGACTTCCTCCGCGCCGCATCCTGCTGCGCGTAGAAGTCCATCTCAGAACTTCACCTGCGGCGCCTCGCGCTGGGCGGCGGAGTCCGTGGATTCAAGAAGCGCGGCTGGCGAGAAGTTGAATGCGCCTGCGACGATTGACGTCGGGAACGTCTCGCGCTTCGTGTTGTAGGCCGTCACCGCGTCGTTATACGCCTGACGAGCGAATGATATGCGGTTTTCGGCGGACGAAAGCTCCTCCATGACGCGCGACATCTGCCCGTCGGCCTTGAGCTCCGGATAGCGTTCGATCACCGCCATGAGACGGGAGAGGACGCCTGCAAGCCCCGACTCGGCCTTGGCAAAGGCGGCGCTCGCGCCTGCGTCGCCGGGGACGGCGGCGAGGGCCTTCGCGGCAGACGCCGCGACGTTGCGAGCCTCGGTGACGGCGGTCAGCGTCTCGCGCTCGTGCGCCATGTATCCCTTCGCCGTCTCGACGAGATTCGGAATCAGGTCATAGCGACGGCGAAGCTGCACGTCGATCTGCGAAAACGCGTTCTTGAATCGGTTTTTGAGGACGACTAGAGCGTTGTAGAGCGCGACGACCCACACTATGGCCAGCACCGCAGCTGCAACGACAATTCCAATGGCTGTTAGAGCATTCATCTTCTATCCTCCCTTAACAAGACTTCTAGTCGACTGCCTTCATCCCGTCAGGAAGGCGCGGAGCGGCGATCTGAAGCAGTTTGTCGAGCTTGGCGTCTATCCTGTCGAGCTTGCCGTCCAGCGCGTCGCACCTCGCATCTATCTTCATGCGCGTCGCCACGCCCTCGGCGGCTATGATATCGGCTAATTCGCGATGGGTCACCCCTCCATCGCGGTAGAAGAGCCAAAGCCATGCGCCAAGAATCGCAAAGACCACGGCAAGCAAGACGACAACCTTGATTTTCCTTGTCATGTCGGCATTATACCAAAACAGGCGTAGGTTTTGGCGAAAAACTTCGGCGGCTATTTGCGATAGAAGCGGGCCGTCCAGCCGCCGCCTGGCGCAAGCTTGGCCGCTATCTCGTCTCCGGCGGCGAACGTCGCCGACTTCTTGACGTAGTCCGTGGCGTCGCGGTCCGCGTTTATGCCGTCCTCGAAGATTTCCGCGCACCACTTCCCCTCCCCAAGGAACGAGGCGTTGAAGGAGATCTTGCGCGGCTTCCACGAATTTATGGCGGCCACGTACCATTCATCGCCCTTTCGCCTTGCCAGCACGAGGTAGCCCTCCATGGAGCCTGCGATTGCGACGGTCTCGTCCCACACGACGGGGACCTTCGCCATGAACGAAAAGCATTCGCGGTTCCGCAGATACTGCGTCGGGGAGTCGCAGAGCATCTGGAGCGGCGCCTCGTAGAGCGTCATCAGGGCCATCTGGTGGACGCGCGTGCCCTGGCTCCCAGGCTGCGCGTAGTTCGGCCGATACTGATTCCTTGTCATGTTGAGCATCGCGCCTGGCGTATAGTCCATCGGGCCAGCGCTCATGCGGCAATACGCCGACAGGAGGTCGTTGCGGGGGAAGTCGACGTTCTTCTCCCACTTCGTCTGCTCAAGGCCATGCACCCCCTCGTAGTTGAGAACGTTGGGATAGGTGCGGCTCAGGCCCGTGGGCTTGTGCATGCCGTGGTAGTCGATGACAAGCTTCCATTCCGCGGCGATTCTCGCCGTCTCCTCGAGGAACCGCTCGACAACCTGGTCGTCGCGGTCCATGAAATCGATCTTGAAGCCCTTCACCCCCATCTTCGCATACTTTTCAAAGACCTCGTTCTGCCTGCCCACAAGCTGCGGCCAGGCGCACCAGAGGATGATGCCGACGCCGCGGGCGTTGGCGTATTCAACGAGATGCGGCACGTCCGTCTCTGGATTAAGCTCCATTACGTTGAGCTCCTTAGACCAGCCTTCGTCCATGATCACGTATTCCACGCCAAATTCAGCGGCAAAGTCGATGTAGTATTCGTAAGTCGACGTGTTGCACCCTGCACGAAACGGCACGCCAGAGACATTCCAGCAATTCCACCAGTCCCAGGCGACCTTCCCCGGGCGCACCCAGTCGTAGCTCTTGAGCCTGCAAGGCGTCGCAAGCGAATAGACGATGTCGGCTTCGCAAAGCCTGGACTCCTCGGAGGCCAGGATAAAGACGCGCCATGGATACGTGCGCGTGCCGTCGGTCTCGGCGATGAAGTTGCCGCGCTCGGTCACGACGATATGCCGCAAGGACGAAGAATCCTCATTAGACGGGTGGCGCGCCATGCAGGACAAGAGGGCCGCCGCGTCCCCTTCCGCGCGTTTCAAGTTCCACCCAGGATAGTCGAGAAGGTCGCTCTCGGTCACGCACATCGCAACGCCGTCAGAGTGCTTGACCACGAGCGGCAGATACACGGTCTCGCCTGATGCGGCCACTTTTGCCGCATTCGTCGTCGTATATACGGACTCCCAGCTGCATTGCAGGGGATCGCCGCGGTCGCGGCAGTATCCGGCGTAAACCGTGGCGTTCGCGTCCGGGAACCTTATTCCGGCAGCCTCGGACACGACCTTTATCCGTCCCGGAAGCGAGGTCTCGAAGCGATATGCCACGCCGTCGTTGCGTGCAACGAGCGCAACGCGCCAGCCTCCCTCGAACCCCACGACGGTCTGATTCGCACTTTGAGGCACCAACGCCTTTTTGTAGAAAAGAGAACGGATATTGCCGCTGATTGCGCAGGAATTGCACGAAAGCACCTTGGCGGAGGCTCCGCCAAGCACGCCCACGCCCTCGACCTCCATGGAGATTGGCGTAGGGGAGACGCGCTCAACGCCCGCGCGTAGGACTGAATACGAAAGCGTCGGCTCAGTGTCGAGCCTGATTTCGTTCAGCCCGTCAGGGCTCTTGACGCTGATGGTTCGCGCAACAGCGCCTCCCGTAACTGCAACTGCCGCCACTGCGGCAAAAAACATGTTTTTCATTGGCTTTCTCCCTTGCATAAAGACCTGCTGCTTTCGACGCGCATCGCCATCACCCGCAAGCCCCGAGTGGTGAACATTGTATCAGAAGCATGCGATTGATGCAAGCCCCCTTGCCTCCTGCCAAAGATTCCAAATTTGGGGAGGGACGCGCCCCGTCGCGTCCGCCGCAGGGGTGGATTGTCTCACGCAGAGGCGCAGAGAGCGCAGAGGTGGAAGCGCCGCATCCGCATGGCGCCGACCGCGACGTGCGGCACCGACGCAAGGCCAAGGACGAGGATCGCCACGAAGAGCGTCTGCGTCCTCCCGTTGACCTTCCGCGTCAGGTGCCAGTGGGCCGCAGAACCCGCCGTGACGCGGGAGAGCGAGCCCTCGATCACCTGTCCTTCCCCGAGCAGCCTTTTCAGCCTGCTCGCCACCCGCCTGTAGGCGGCCGTCTTCTTCGTTTTTTTAATCATAGGCGTAATTATACTCATATTTTCGGGGAAAGTCATGGGGGTAAATGAAATTTTTTACAAAAAAAGTTTCGGGGCCAGACGTGCGGACGCACATCCAACCCCCAATTACGGCGGCAGGAAGCCACCGTCAGCCATTGCGACTTATTATAGATTTGGAATCATTGTTTGGCGTCCCTCACTCCCAAATCGCGGTCAGCGTCACGATCTCGCCCGGCTCGGCGAGGTCGAAGACCAGCATGCCGTCGTCGTAGCGGCGGCCGTCGTCCTTCCTGCGCCAGCCCGCGAACTTCTTGCCCGCCGGCGGGCTGAAAGCGCACGGGGCAAGCTTCGCCACCTTCCCGACTTCGACATTCTGCTCTGGCATCTTGCCGCCCCCGCCATTCGAGGCAAA
>JBGUVV010000130.1:0-18939 GCA_045220525.1 Kiritimatiellia bacterium | reverse complement strand
CACGCGGTCGAAGGGGATGCCCGCGTCCATGATCATTTTCAGGCGGTCGCGGTAGAACTCGGGCGTGTGCGTGCCCTTGTTGTCGATTCCGGGCGGAAGGCCCATCATCGTCACGACGACTTCGTGGTTGAGCCCCGCGTCGTGGATGCACTGGCCGGACCACTTGAGGTTGTTTACGTCGTTCAGCGCGTCGAAGTTGCGGATCGAGCTCATGCCGTGCTTCTTGAACATCTGCGCATGGAGCTTGATCATGTCGGAGCTCTGCGACTCAAGGCCAACGACGTTCACGCCGCGCGAGAGCGTCTGGAGGTCGGCTTCCGGCGCGGCGGCGCGGAACTTGTCCATGACGTCGAACGCGTCCTCCTGGCAGTAGAAGTAGCAGCTCTGGAACCTTGCGCCGCCGCCTGCCTCGAACCAGCGGACGCCCGCCTGGTAGGCCTCCTCCACGCACGGGAGGAAATCCTTTGAGAGAACGCGCGCGCCGACGACGGACTGGAACCCGTCGCGGAACGCAGTGAGCATGAACTTTACTGTTTTCTTTGCCATGGTGTTTTGTTCCTTTAAATCTTTTTAACCATTAATTTTTTAACCATGTAGATCATGTAGAGCATGTAGGAATAGGAGCTTGCCAAACCCTACCTGTTTCTACCTGTTCTACATGGTTCATTGACATAGAAGTTTTAGCCGTTTAGCGCCACGGCGATTGCGAGCGCGATGTTTTCGTCGTCGGAAGCCGCAGCCGCGGGCTTCTTCTTCGGCGCATCCTTCGGGAAGATCGAGTCGAACCTTCCAATGCCCTTCATCGAGACTTTCGTCACGACTATGAGGATCGAGAGAAAGAAATAGACGATGCCCATTCCGGCAATCATCAAAACGAGACCCTGTCCCAGCACTTCCATTGCTCTGCCTTTCCTTTCTTAAAACCTACGCCGTCTCGTGCCCGAACGAATCGACGAACGAGAGCTTGAGCGTGTCGAAGTCGATCTTCCTGTAGTAGCAGTTTCTCGGGCTGCCCGCCTTGTCCTTCGTATGGCAGATTCCGCCGCGGCACGGACGGACAACGTAGAGGAGGGAGTTCTGCTCGCAGTTAACGTATGCCTCGAGGAGGTCAAACGTCTCGCCGCTCGTCTCGCCCTTGAACCAGAGCTTGTTGCGGCTCGTGGACCAAAGGATCAGCTTGCGCTTCGCGAAGCTCTCCTTCATCGCATATTCGTTTGTATATGCGACGAGGATCACCTCCTTCGTGTCGGCGTTCTGCACGGCAACCGGTATTACGCCCGGATCGCACCCGCCCGCACCTGCGGCGCGGGCGTCAGACACCTGCTTCCCCACCTTCTCGAGCTTCGCGAAATCGAGGCTAAGCTCCGAAGATTCCTCTAATTGTCCCATGTCGTGAAACCCCCAATTTGAAATTTGGGGTATATTATACCAAATTTACGCGCGGTTTGGTGCGAAAAAACATTCAGCGGCCGGGCGTCTCAGGGCCTAGCTCGAGCATTATAGAGCGGAACTTCTCGATCTCCTCGCGAGTTATGCCGCAGTCAAGAAGGTAGAGCTCGATACGCTCGTTCCACGTAGCGTCCTTGCCGCCATACTTGCCAAAGCCTTCGTTGAAGTGCCATTCGCTGTTCCAGACGTGTTCGCCGCCCTCCCTTTCCTTGGCACCGGGTATGCTCGGGTAGAACGTCGACTCCCAGTCCGTTTCAAGCTCCTGCCTCGATACGCCCAGAACCCCGTTAAGCACATATCCAAGCGCACCGGTGCGGTCGGCCCCGCCGATGCAGTGGAACAGGATAGGGTAGTTCCTCTCGTCGCAGAACACGCGGAAGTTCTTCGCCATGGTAGCCTTGCCGGAATCCTCGAAGCATCCCCTGTAGCTCTTCGAGGGATTATGAACGAACGCAACCGACGAGCCAAGGGGCGAGACGCCGTCCATGCCAGCCGTCTCGCAATCCGTGCGCAGGTCGAGGTCCGTGCGTATCCCAAGAGTGCCGGTCAGGTACTCTACGTCGGATACAGTCAGCCTGTTCTTGCCCTTCGCAATCCCGTCCACGCTGTTGTTGTTGAGGCCCTGCGAACGGTAGATCATGCCCTGGCGCACACGTCTGCCTTCGCGGCCGATCCGTCCGCCGAGGTCGCGGAAGTTGCCGACGTTGCCGTCGATGGCAATCCACCGAGGCGCGAGGTCTTCCGTCGTGAAGGTCCCGATCTCGCTACAAACCGACTCGCGCTTGTCTTTGCATCCGCACCTGCGCCCATGCGCGAAGCGCCCGCACGTTATGTTGCTTGCGACGCGCCAGTAGTAGCGCGTGGCGATTTCAAGGTTGAGGGTCTTTTCTTCATGGCTGAAATCCACGCCACCGCCATTTTCCTCGATGCGCCCGGTCGCCTTGTCGGCTTTCCTCCCGTGAAAAAAGACCCTCGCGCCGGAAAGGTCGGGGTTCTTGGATATGGATATCTCCCATGGCCCGCCCTCGCCGTCAGTAGCACGCCACTTGAAGACGACTGGACAGGACCTGCGCCAGCCGTCAGAGTGCTTCAGCTTCTTGTCGCCGTGCCTGTCGGCCCTGAGAACGGCCTCGCGCGCCGACATCGTCTCGTTGGTGATGACGGCGCGCTGGCAGTCGGGAACAAGCTCCACCGTGGCGTCCCGGGCAGGCGAGACGAGTTCAATCGCTGCAAGAACCAAGGCAGCGATGATCATGATGCGTCACCATCCTTTTGCATTTTCACCGTGACAGGCACGCGTTTCATCCTCTCGTAACGAGGAGGGTTTACGCTGCCGTCGCCAATCCAGTAAGAACAGTTTCTTTCCAGGAAGTCCGGGCATCCGCTGACGGAAAGGAAATCGCCTTCCTGCACCGGCGCGATGAACTCCACGCTCGCGAGAAGCAGCTCCCTGCAGCCATCGGCGACAAGCATCCGAGACGGTGTGTTGCGGAGCGAAACATACGAAACACACGCCCGACGGCAGTTCACAAACGAAAAAAGCGGCGGCCTGCTGTCCTTGGGCACGTCTTTCCACCCCTCCGTCAAGGCCACGATCCTCCCTGGGCCGGAGATGCGCAGGCGCTCCGCGCCCTCGGCGGAGACGAGAGGCCTGAACGCACCAGTCTCCGTGCGGTAAAGCGCAGGGTCGTCGATGAAAATGAGCCGGGCGGTGGAAGCCAGGCAGAGCTCAACGCCGCTGCGAAGGACCACAGGCCCCGTCCGCCAGTCGCCATCCGGGAGAAAGACGCGGCCGCCTCCCGACGCGGCGACCATGTCAACCGCCTTCTGGACGTCGCCCCCTGCATCCGAGACCAGAAGGCATTCCTGCGGCTTGACGGGCTTGCCGTCCTCAATGACATTCCTGACTGCCACCAGCCTGTCGTCGGAAAGCGCCTTCCCGACGCGGACATTCTCGAGCGTGACGCCATCGACCGGCAGGGAAAGGTCCCCGGCGATGTCTATGCGGCAGACGGCAGATTCGCAGAAGACGTTCTTGAACGAAAGGTTGCCGATGCGCGTGGTCTTAAGCTCGTAGTCGGGGAAGTTGGCCCATTCGTAGAGGACGTCGGTCGCGACGGCGACTACCGAAGAGCATTCCTTCGCGCGGACATTCTCTATCCGCACGTCCTCGACGAACGCGCCGCGGCGGCGATTCGTCTTGACGTAGCAGAGATAGCCCGCTCTGCCAACCGAACAGTCGTGGACATAGATGTTGCGGACGCCGCCGGAGATTTCGCTGCCGCAGCAGATGAAGGAGCGGGCGTGCGCCATGTGGCAGTCGCGTATCTCGACGTTCTCGGTCGGCACTCCGATGCGCCACGCGTCGCGGTTGCGCCCCGACTTTATGACGAACGTGTCGTCGCCCTGGTCGAAGCTGCAATTCTCGACGAGGACGTTGCGCGACATCTCGATGTCGATGCCGTCGTTGTTGTTGCCGTGGGCCTGCACGTCGAGCCCGCGGACATAAGCCCCGTCGCAGAGGTAGAGGTGAAGCGTCCAGAACGGGGAGTTGCGGACCTTGAAGCCGTCCCAGCGGACGTTCTTGCAGCGGTTGAACTGGACGAAGTGCGGGCGGGTATTGGCGTTCTCCTTCTTCCAGATGTGGCGCTTCTCGACGGGATAGTCCGTAGCGCCCCAGTCGTAGAGCTGGCGGCGCGCCGCGCGTATGCCGTTCGCCTGCGGCACCCAGCCCTTCCAGAACGAACTGTTGAAATCGCCGTCGAACGCCCTAAGCGTGCCCTTGCCGGTGATCGCCACGTTCGTGCAGCAGTAGGCATAGACAAGCGGGCAGTAGTTCCAGCACTCCATGCCCTCCCAGCTCGTGAACACGGCCGGAAGGTAGTCGCCGGGATCCTGCGAAAACACGACTTCCGCGCCTTCGGAAAGATGCAGCTCGCAGTTCGACTTGAAGCGGATCGCGCCCGTGAACCAGCGGCCGTCCGGCACGACGATTCGGCCCCCGCCAGCCTTTTCGGCTGCCTCAAACGCCGCGGCGAAGGCGACGGTGCATTTCGAGCCGTCAGCCCTCGCGCCGAAGCGGTCTATCGGGAAATCGGCGCCGCAGAATAGCGTAGCGGCGAGAATCAGGAATGTTGTCATGGAATCAGTGTATGCTGATAACGAGTCCAATCACCGTCGGACACACATAGACTACGCCGTCGACGACCATGGTTTCGCAACGTGTGCAGTTGCCGGCGTTGCGGGCGCGCAACATGGACGGAACAGATGCCGTCCCGCTCACGGCGGCAACCGGTGTCCAGACACGTGCATCGTCATTGGCACCAAGGGCGGCGAAATCAACTGCCGAGCGGGGTGCAAGCGTCAGGTCGCCATCGACCGAGAGTATCGACCCTGCGTCATTTGCCGCGATTGCACCGGTCACGGTGAGCGAGCCGTTGCGGACAAGTCCGGAGGCGGCGATGGTGCCGACACCTACGGAAGCGCCGCCGAGGTTGAGCGCCGCGCCATCCGAAACAACAATGTCGCCGGAGACAGCGTCACCGCTCGTAATGGAGAGCAGTCCTCCCTCCACCCTCGTTGGCCCCGTGAACGTGTTCGCGCCGGAAAGGACGAGCGTGCCTGTGCCGCGCTTCGTAAACCCGCCGTCGGCCGCGCCATCGAGCGCGGGATCCTTCAGGAGGTTCTGCGCGATCGTGTAGATGCCGCCGGGGGCGAGCGCTGAAGTATCGACAATCGCACCGCCAGCGGCTATATGGGCCTTGGCAAGACCCGTAAGCGTTTGGTTCGCCGCCGCCGCGTTCGGCGCATACACGCCGCCATCGAACACGAGCCGCTGCGCGGTGCAGTCGGCGGAGCTTTGCCTGATATTGCGCGCGGAAATGATGCCGCCCTTGAGGAATATGCCGCCGTCTTTCTTGTAACCCGATTCGTTCAGACCACGGGAGAGCTCGATGTCATTTCCGACCGAGAGCGTACCGCCATTCATGTTGATGATTCCCTGCGGAGCACAGTAGTTTTCTTTGTTTTCGCTGTAATATGTGAGATACATCGTACCGCCTACGGTCATGGCCGCGCCGTCATTTATGGTCAATGTGGTCGTGTAGCCGGCGCGCGTCCGGTTGAATCCGAACCGTACATAGTCGGCAACGTCAAGCACACCGCCGTTCAGGGTGATTTCCGCATCAACACGACCTCGCGCCTGATTTTCTCCTCGCCACATCGAAGACACCCTATTTACGCTCACCTTCCCTCCGGACTGCGTGTAGTAGCACGTGTGCTTGTCGGCAGAAGTGTCGCCATCGACAGGAAAACTGGCTAAAAGCAGGCCGCCTTGGGCGGAGATTTCGCCGCCGGTAACGGTCAGGGATTTGGAACCTGTACCTTCAATGTCGCCGACATAGATATTGTTGTACGTCGCATCTGCCGAAAGGGTCACGTTCGTGCCGTCCGTCTTGAGCTCGAGATTGTCCGGTACGGGATCTTCTCCGGTGACGGTGATGTAGAGCGCCGTATAGCCGGCATAGTCGCCTTCTGTAAGCTCCTCCGTCTCGACGGACAGCGAGTAGGTCGTTGCCGATGCGGGCAGCCGGAAGAGCGAAGTATCGACCGAGGAAGATCCGGCCTTGAAGACCGCCGCCATGACACCTGTGTTAGCCGCGACGACGGCATCATATTTCCAGCCTGAAATGAAGGAAACCTCGACTGGAGACAGCACGTCGAGCGATTCCACGATAATCGCGGGGTTGTTCGTGACGGTAGTGATATGAAACTGCACCGGAGTCGTTGCACCGGCCCTGCCGAGAGTCAGCGAATCGATCTGCGTATAAAGCGTATTGCTGTATTGCCTGAAAAGCGAACCCGGCAGAAGCGTGACGGACTGGTTGGCAAGGGCGCTCGCACTGCCGGCCACAATGCCGCCGCCTTCCTCTACCGTTACTCCGCCGTTCATGGTGGATCCGACAAACCCGCTGCCGAAATTGATAAGCACGGGTTCGCCCGGCGTGCCGCGCACCGTAATGCCGCCATCGGTCGCCGGGCCGGAAGCGTCGTGGTCGAACCGTGCTGTCAGGTTGAAGCGGTACCAGCCTTCTTCTCTGTCGCGTCCGTCGTCCAGCCAATGCGAAAGGTCGTATGTGACGCCGCCGCCGGAAACGAGAATGCTCGAGTATCTCGCAGGATAGGTGACCGTGGTGCTGGGGGTGGTTGACGCTATAGGATAGACCGTGCAGCCGTCGAAATGGAGTGGGTGGTTCGTATCGAACGTTTCCGACGACTGGACGGTTCTCTCGAAGAGCGAAGAGCCCGCGTTCAGGTAGAAGTCGAAAGTCGCGCCTGTCGATTGGGGCTTGATCGTGCTCGTGACATCGAGCACTCCTCCGTTGCCGACGATCAACTTGCCGCCGGCATCGGAGCCTGCGAGATAGCCGTCGATGAAAAGATAGCCGTTCACGGTGATTGTCTCGGAACCGACGGTTGTGTCGCCAAGCGCGTATTTCTCGCCGGCGGCAATGGTGAAATCGGTGGAAGGCTTGGCGGCGATGGTCATCGAGAGAGTGGCGGTGTCGCCTGCCGTGGCGACGGAGAAAGAGTAGGTCTTGCCGCTGGATGTCTTTGCGGGTGACCAGTTTACGGCCGCGAGCGCGGCGGCGTATTCAGCAGGAACCTGCAGGACTGCGTAGGTGCCGGCCGTTGTCAGCGCGGTGGTCGTGGGCGTATCGGCGTTGTACAGCGCGATCTTTGCGTAGGCAGGGAGCGTGAGCGAGCCGGTGACGGTCAGAGTATAAGGCACAGAGGAACTGGTGCCGAAGCCGAGAATGGCGTCTCTTTCGAGAACAAGATCCGTGACGGTCTTGTTTCCGCCGCCGGCGCACAGTTCGCTGCCGGAACCGACGGTGATGGTCGAACCGGAAGGTATCGCGCCATTGGCATCGAGGAACAGCACAGCCCCGTTCCTGATCACAGTCGGGCCTTCGTACGCATTGCCGGATGCCGCGAACTGCCAATATCCGCAATCGAATGTCAGCCCCTTGGCCGTCTCGCCCGCTCCGGCGGCCTCGGCGGCGATGGGGACGCCGATTTTCGCAGTGCCTGCATTCGCACTATTCTTGGTTGTGAAAGTCGCGCCCTTCGGGCCGACTTTGAACGACGCTACGCCCAAGTCCGAAATCCAATCCCTCTCGGTCGTTCTGGCAGCAGACGCATTGTCGTTTGCCAGCGTTCCGCCATCGACATTCAGATACACGTTGGGGATGCAAGAACCACTAGAGTGTTTCGCCATCTGGAAGCCCAGTGTTCCGCCGTCGTGGATAGTGGCGGAGAGAGATGTGTCAGGATAGCTGGCGTATTTGTTGTGAACATATAGAGAGGCAATGTTGCGGATCTGGGCGTCGCCGGAAATATCGGCGGTAGAAGTCGTCACGCCTTTGCCGCTGTTTCCGTACAGCAGGAAATTATTGCCGTTTACATCGAACGATCCGCCGGTCATTGTGAAGGAGGTGGTCGATCCCTTGTAGTATCCAAGATGTACATTGCTTTTGGCGCCCATTTGCACCGAACCGCCGCTCTGGCGGAAGTGGGCCGTTCCGGCAGAGGTGTAACACAGATAAAGACCGCCGCCGGTGATACTCGTCTCGCCACCGGCTATTTCAAGTGTGTTTCGGGTGACATCAATCAGAGCCGAGAAGACATTGTTGCCCGAGAGCGTGATTTTTTCATCCGGGGAGAAGGTCGTATTGACAGCAGCGGAGATGTCGTTCGCGATCGTGCCGGAGCCGGAGATGGTACCACCAGTGATGTTCAGCGCGCCCGAGCCCAAGGGCGAGACTCCGTCGTGATACGTCCCGGAATAGGCGAGCGTGCCGCCGGAAAGGGTCGTGCCGCCGGTGTAGGTGTTGGCCGGATTGAGCGAGACCGTCCCCGGACCTGCAATCTCAACCGATGTCTCGCCCGCGTAGAGGGCAAGGACATTCGTGGTCGTTCCGCTCGGCGGCGCAAGCGTCACCGTAGCGGCATTGAGGGGCATAAGTGCAACCATGCCTATCAGGCAAAGAAGCAAGGGCTTTACAACTACGTGCATCGGTTTCTCCTTGTTTTTAGGGTTAGTGACGGAAGCTGCGCTGTCCGGTGAACACCATCGCGACACCGGCGGCGTTCGCGCAGTCTATGACGTCCCAGTCGCGCAGGGCGCCGCCGGGCTGCACCACCGAAGTTATGCCTTCGCGGATGCCGACCTCAAGGCCGTCGCGGAACGGGAAGAACGCATCGGAAACCATCGCGCAACCGGGAAGGCCGCCCTTCTCCGCGCGGGTCTGCTCCATGATCTCAGCTTGCTTCTTGGCGCCGTCCTCGTCGCCGAACTTGAGCCGGAGGTCGTTGAACGGCAACTGGTATTTCTCCCAGGCGATCCAGTCGGCGTGCTTCGTGTACGCCTTGTCGCGCGCAATCTCGGCGACGCCTACGCGGTCCTGCTCGCCTGTGCCGATGCCGACCGTCGCGCCGTCCTTCACGTAGAGGACGCTATTCGACGTGACGCCCGCCTCAACGAGCCAGCCGAAGACGAGGTCTTCGTATTCCTTCGCCGTGGGAAGCCGCGCGATCTTGTGCTCCTCGTATGTGACTTCGCCCGTCGCCTTGTTAGTGATCTTGCGGTTGCAGTAGGCCGGCATGAAGTCCTCTGGCTTCCTCGCGTTCGCCGAGAACGACGTCTGCGCGACGATTCCGCCGTCGATGAGCGACTTGAAGTCGACGACGTGCTTCGCGACGAAGTCGGTGAGCCGCGCCATGTTCTTTATCCTAAAGACGCGCAGGTTCTTCTTTGTCGCAAAGAGGTCCATGACGCCCGGCTCGAAGTCAGGAGCTACGACGACCTCGGCGTAGTTCTCGACGATGAGCTTCGCCGTCTCCATGTCGCAGTCGCGGTTCAAGGCGATCGCGCCGCCGAACGCCGCGAGGCGGTCGGCCTTGTTCGCGCGGAAATACGCCTCGGCAAGCGTGGAGCCGGTCGCAACGCCGCAGGGGTTGTTGTGCTTCACGATGACGGCGCAGGGCTTGTCCATGAGGTATCTCAGTATGTTGAGCGCGTTGTCCGTGTCGGTGACGTTGGTCTTGCCGGGGTGCTTGCCGCTCTGGAGAAGCTCCGGGACTGACGCGAGATACTGGCCCGCCTGAAGCATCTCGACGTCGCCAAGGACGAGATTTCCGTTCACGAGCCTGTAGAGCGCGGCCTCCTGGCCGGGGTTCTCGCCGTATCTAAGCCCTTTCTCCTCGCCGCCGATGTTCCACGTCACCTTCTCGTAGCGGAACGTCTGGCGGTCGGCCCCGTCAATGAACGATATCTCCATTGCAGGCGCGAAGTGGTCAGCTTCGATGGTCTTGTACGCTTCCTTCAGATCCTTCATGTCACGTTGCCTTTCTTTAAAATGCTGCAATATAGCCTTTCCACGCCATGCAGCCTCCCCTGATCAAACATTTCCCTTTCATGCGTATTATACCATAAAGGTGCTTGTAAGGGCCGAAATATTTCGTCGCCACATGCGACACTCTTTGGCACGGCGTTTTTAGCCCCTATTCTGCATTTTTGCAAATTAGGGGACAAACGAAAACTTGGGGACAGATCCCGGAAAACTTGGGGACAGACCCCGCGAAAGGCCCATTTTTCAAGGGTTCTGTGCCCCTCGCGTCTCCACTCCCACCCCGCGCCTCTCCAGCACCACCAGCATCAGGCGGCACTACACGCTATATCCATCCCCCGCCACACCGGTCAACAAGTGTGACTACGAATTTTGATCCATGCTTGCTACAGATACCAGACAGGCATGGATAGCAGATTGTCGCGCAAATGCATCGGCGCAGCGCAGTTGCAGACGATTGCCCCCTGCCCGCGCTTCTTGCCCTTGATCTTGTCTAAGGCAACAAATGCAGCGGCATCGTTCGCCTTTGGCGATGAGCTTTTCTTGATTTCGATGGGGTACAACACTCCATTCTCCTCGATGACAAGGTCTATTTCAGATTCAGTCTCAACCCTCTGCCCGTCGCACTGGACAGCAATCTTGTCGCGGCCACGGTAATACGACACGAAATCACGGTATTCAAGTCCCGCATTGGAGAAACTCTTGAGAATCTCCGAAACTACAAAACTCTCGAATACGGCCCCAGCCATTGCGCCGCACGCCAGGGACTCCGCCGACAGCCAACGTGTAAGATAAGCCACAAGCCCCATGTCCCTGAAATGCAGTTTTGGAGCGCGAATCGCCCGCTTGAGTTCCGACGCCGCATACGGTTGCAGTAGATATACAATCCCGGAAGTCTCGAGAATCGACACCCAGCTTTTGACCGTTCCAACATCCTTGCCGATCTCGTCGGCAATATTGGAATAGTTCAAGACCTGAGCAGTCCGGGATGCGGCGGCGACCATGAACTGGCGAAAGGCGGCAAGATCGTGTACTGCCTTGAGGCTGCGCACGTCACGCTCAAGATAGGTCTTCACGTAGTCAGCATAATAGGAATTCCAGTCCACCCCGGAATCTTGCAGTTCGGGATAGCCGCCTCGATGGATTATTTGCCAGATAGGCCCATGATCCTTTGCGGTCTTCGAGCGAGAGAATACGTATTTGTCCGTCGGCAGCACACGCTCCGAAAAAGAATCGCCCATGATCTCCCTAAGGGACAATCCATTCATTTCCAGTATTCGAACACGACCAGACAGCGACTCGCTCACTCCTTGCATCAACTGAAACGGCTGCGAACCGGAAAGACAGTAAAGACCCTTCGCATGGCGATTCTTGTCCGCCTCCATCTTGATGAATCTAAACAGAACTGGCGCATGTTGCACTTCGTCTATCGCAACGGGAGGAGGGTTAAGCTGCATGAAGGTGCGAGAATCGTTCTTCGCCTGCTCTTCTACAAAAGGGTCGTCGAGCGTCACATAGCGCAACTTGGGAAGCACATGGGAAATCATGGTAGACTTCCCGACCTGGCGCGGGCCCGTGACCAACACCGAGTTGCTGGTTTTCATCGCCTTAGCGAGCAAGCCATCCATAAAGCGCTGTATGTACATTTTCGCCTTTCCGACAATTTTTGATTACAAATCGAAATCTGCCAACGCCGTGTATGATACCATTTTTGTTGCCGCGCAGTCAATGCGATTTTAGGAAACTTGGGGACAGAAACTTGGGGACAGACCCCGCCGCCATGGGGAGAGACACCGCCGTCGCTTCTTAGCGGCGTCAGAACTCTGATCGGGCGTTACCGGGCGAGAGGCAATGCTATGGCAAAATGTCCTTTTGAGCCGGGGAGAGGACCTCGCAGCCCGTATCGGTCACGAGGACGAGGTCTTCTATCCTTACGCCGAGATTCCCCTCGAGGTAGATGCCGGGCTCTATCGTGAGGAGCATCCCCGGCTTCAGCACGGTATCGCTCTTCTTCGACACGGAAGGTTCCTCGTGGACGTCCAGCCCTACGCCGTGGCCGAGGGAATGGCCAAAGCACTTGCCAAAGCCTTCCTTCGCTATGACGCTCCGCGCGACACGGTCGAGGGCCCGCCCCGTAATCCCCGGCCGAACCGCCGCGATTGCGGCGAGATTCGCCTTGAGGACTATGTTGTAGATGCGGCGGTAGAGGCGCGAAGGCCTCGAGGGCTCCGGCACGAGGTTGCGCGTAAGGTCGGAGCAGTAGCCGTTGAGCTTCACGCCCATGTCGACGAGGACGGGGTCCTTCCCGTTCCAGACGGTGTCGTCGGGGACGTGGTGGCATTCCGCCGCGTTCCGCCCGACGCATACGATGGTCTCGAACGCCTCGCCATCGCCGCGGACGACCATCATCTTCTTGATCTCCGCCGCCATCTCTCGCTCGGTCATGCCCGCCCTGAACTTCGCGCTGGCGTCGCTCCAGATCCTGCACGTCAAAAGCTCGGCGGCGCGTAGCTTCTCTATCTCCTCCGGCGTCTTGACCATGCGAACGGCCTTGAGGTCGTCCGAGATGTCGACGAGCGTCGCGCCATTCGCGCGCTTTCTAAGCTTAAGGAACGTGTCGTGCGGCATTGAATATTCGCAGCCTATCCTCTTTCCCCTGGGCCTGAAACGCTTTAGGTCAGCGGTCTTGAGCCCAGGCGCAATGCGATGGACTGCGGAGGTGTACCTGAAGTCGGTGTAAAGCGCCTTTTCCGTGAGCACCCCGCAGTCCAGCTCGATGCCCGTCAATGCGCGTATGTTCTGCGGCCCCATTACGACCACGAGGTCGAGTTTGCGTTCCTTCTTTATCCTGTCCAGTTCTTCCGTTCTCATCTCTTTCCTTCCGTCAGAAGACCTTCCACAAGTCGTCTGGCAATTCAATCTTCGACTTTATCTCCCAGCTCCCGCCCGATCCCCGCGCCATGTTCTGCTCGTGGAGCGACTTCGCGATGCCAATCGCGAACGCACACAGCACCATGGTCACAAGAGAAAGAGTGAACATCCCGACAATCAGCTCCGTGAGAGCCTGTCCCTTTTTCGCCTTGACGTCAATGCCCATGAGGAGTCCCCCCTCTTTCGCCTCCCGAGCCTGACGGGCGAACGCATTCGTTGGCGTGGAACTTGAGCCAGCTGTCGCCGAAGCTTCTGAACGACGTGTTCTCCCACGTCCTAAGCTGCTGGCAATACCAGCAAGTGCTTCCGGCAAGCGGCCCGTTCCTGAGATATGCGCGGAGATGTTCCTTGACGTGGACCATCCAGTCGCAGTCCGCCGTTGCGAGATCAAGCGCCCCGACGGAATCTATCGGCACGAGGCGGACGTCGGAGAAAGCCGGCGTCACGAATCCGTTGAAGGCCGTCACTTCCGACACCGCGCCGTCGATGCCGGTAACGGCGCCAAACGGCTTGGCTCCGGCCTGCCATTCGGTGCGCTGCTCGCGCGGCGGCCCCTCGACCGGCAGGTCCTCTGCGGACAAGTCCCCGTCCACGGCCATGCGGGCCCGTCGCCAGTCCATGCGGTACTCTCGCACAGTCTCTTCCGATGTCTCGCCGCCGATCTTCGTTATGCTGTCCACGTTCACCACCTTCACCGTCGTGCGGCAGATCGCCGCCGCGCCCTTGACGTCGTATTCAGGCTTGACGACGCCGTCGATCGGGAAGTTGTCGGGGTTGAACGCGGCCCCTGCATATCCGTTGTAGGACGACCAACGGCTCCATGCGCCCGACGTATCGTAGCAGAACCAGACCTGCGTCTCGTCCGAGAGGAGCGCGGATTCGTAGATGTCGCTCTCCGAGCATCCCGTAAGATGCATGATCAAGTCCGCTCCGAGCAGGGACAAGGCGCTCTGCCTCTTCGACTCGAGGTGCAGCGGATAGACCTCGCAGTTCTCGCACCGAGCCCTTAACCTGTCTGCGTCCGTCTGCGACGGAAGGGGCGCCCAGTACCTGTAGTCGGTGTAGGCGGAGAGGAGCCCCGGCGCGTTGAAGCGGAACCAGCACCACGCCCACCCGGCAACCGCGCTGTAGAACTGCCGGTTGAGCAGGATGTGCCCGCCGGCCGCATCGACAAACTCCACGTTGTCAGGCCCGGCATACATGTCATCCGCAAGAACCGCCCTGATGCCCGACTCGTATGCGGCCCATGCGTCGTCGTCGGCGCCGTCCTCGCGCGTCCACGACGGCGGATAGACGTCTGGATTGTCGCGGTACATGGGAACGTCCACAGCAAGATGGCGCTCAAGGACACTCCGCATCCTCGGCGACTTGTCGGCGCCGAGCTTCTTGGCCGCCTCATTGCCCTTCCTTATGCCCTCAAGCGGCCCGAGGAGGCAGATGCGCCGCTGCTCGAGCACGATCTCCGCGCAACGTGCACGCGCATCGGCAATCTCGCCCTCGGCATCGGAAGTCTTCGTTTCCAAGGCAAGCTTCAGGTGGTCGAGGTTGAGCGCGCCTATCTTGTTCAGGCACTCCCCCTGCCACGCGGCGACTTCGAGCGCGGCCTTGTCTCCGGCGTTCATCACCCTGTTCTTCGCGCGCACGGTGACAAATACGCCGACGTTCATCAAGACAAGTATGACGATGGCGAGAAGCACCATCACGAGATAGACCGCGACCTGTCCCTTCCTGCCCGCCATGTTCACGGCCCCGTCAGGTAAAGCGAATGGTTGTCCTCGATTCCGGCGCGCCCTTCAAGGCGATACTGGACGGAATCCCCGAAAATGGAAAAACCGAGCGACGTCCGAACGTCGGTCCCGTCGCCAGGCTCTACGGAAAGCCTGTTCCAGCCGTCGTATTCAAGAACCCCGCGGGCGACTGCGCCGTCCGCGCTCCGCATGTATATGGGCACGCGGGAAAGCTCCCTCGGGTCGTCGAAGCTCCACCCTTCCGGCCAGAGGCGCTTCCCCGCGACAGGCATTACCGCGATGCGCGCCGACTTCCTGCACATGAAGTCGTTGAATCCGACGGACCTTGCGCGGGCGACCCTCATCGCCGCATGCTCGACAAGGATCTTCCCCGTAAGCATGTGCGAAAGCCTGAAAAGCGCAAGGAACGCGAACGACACGACAAGCACGGCCAAGACCGTCTCGATCATGGCCTGGCCGCGCATCGCCGAGCGTCGCCGCGCATCGCCCACGGATCAGTTCTCGCCGAGATTCTTGATCGTGCTTTCGCTGATCGAATCCGCCGCGGACTTGGCCTTCTCGCCCTCCTCGCTCGAGAGCGCCTCGGTGGCTCCGGCCGCCTTCTTCCCGATTGCGCGGGAGAGATACGTGAACACCGCGATCAGCGATATCGCTATCAGCGCGACGATGATGATGTACTCTACCATCGTCTGACCTTTTCTCAACGCCTTCATCATTGCATTGCTCCTTTCCTTCACGGGTACTCGCAGGAGACAAGGCCCTCTGCCCTGTCGGAATATCTTATCGCCGTGCGGACAAGCCCGAAGAGAATCGCCACTACGAAGACCATCCCGGCCGTCGCCATAACGTATTCCGCCAAAGCCTGCCCACGTCTCATATCCGCTATTATACCACAATCAGCGCTGTTTGAAAAACGCCCTGATGCCAAGCGCGAGGAACATGACGTCCGGCGCGACGGCGGCCAGAACCGGGTTGCACCATCCGTTCTTGGCCGCGACCATGCCGCCTATCGCGACGCCATAGAACGAAAAATACATTGCGAGGGCCCCGAGAATTCCGCGGGACACGCTCTGCCGCCCCGACGCGATTCCGGCCGGTATGGCGAAGAGTGTTATGATCAAGCAAGCCCACGGCGACATTATCTGCGCCCATAGGTCGTAGCGAAGGTCGTCCCGCCTTTCGTCCGTAACCTCGGGATGCGTGGCGATGTATCGGATTCGGTCAGCGGTCGAGTTGAACTTCCACGGGCGGTTCTGCATGAGGAAGTCCTCGGGCTTCTCGCCGAAGTTCCCGAAGCACCTCGTCTTGAGCGCGTCAAGCTCCGGAGTGTCGGTCGAGACCTCCTGCCCCGCGGCGTCATAGTGCTGCACGGAGACGTTTGAAAGCCACCATTCTCCGTCAAGATACTCCGCAGAGTCCGCGGAAATCGTCCTGAGCCGTGCTCCGCCGGGCCGGTCTTCGGTTATCCGCACGCCAAGGAGCCGCCTGCCGCCGAAATCCCCAAGGGAGTCGACGTTCCACGTGCGGCAGTCCGCGGCGTTCCTCAGGACAACGTTGTCCGCCCTCGATATGCGCTCCGTCTCAAAGTGCTCGGACTTGGCCTGCGCCGCCCACTGGGCGTAGCGCGGGACAAACACCTCGTTGACGTAGACGACGAAGAGGGCGAACGCAAACGCGACGACGAGAATCGGCGCGGCTATCGAAAGGAAGCTCACGCCGCTCGCGCGCATCGCGATTATCTCCGAATGCCGGCAGAACATCCACATGGTGTAGAGCGTCGCAAGCATCAGCGCGGCCGGCGCAAGGTAGTGGAAGTACGGGGCGAGATAGCCGCAGAAGTAGAGGACGACCTGCCCAAAGGGCATCTTTGCCTCCACTATGCGCGAGAACGAGCTTGAAAGCTCGAACAGGACATAGATGGAGACAAGCCCGACCTGGCAGTAGATCAGGGGAACTAAAAACTCCCTGAAAACGTACCTTGAGAGCGTCTTCATCAGGAGATGGAGGCGTGGTACTCCTGAAGCGACTTGACCTCGCCCTGCCCGCCGAACGCGGCTTCGATGCCCTCGGACGCGGCCCTTGCGGCGGCAAGCGTCGTGAGGTACGGAACCTTGTACTTGATGGCGTTCTGCCTTATGCGGCAGTCGTCGGCCCTCGCGTCGCGCCTGCCGGACGGCGTGTTGATTATGAGCGACACCTCGCGGTTCTTTATCATGTCGAGGCAGTCCGGGCGCCCTTCGCCGATCTTGGCGATGACATAGGCGGGGACGTCGTGCTCGCGCAGCCACGCGGCAGTTCCCTCGGTCGCAAAGACCGTAAACCCGAGATCTACGAGCCGCTTTACGGCCTCCGCCGCCTCGTCGGGCTTTTCGGAGAGGGATACGAGAACCTTGCCAGGCTTCGTCGGGAGCGGCAGCCCCGCCGCCTCCTGCGACTTGTAGTAGGCAAGCCCAAACGTGTCCGCAAGCCCGAGGACCTCGCCCGTCGAGCGCATCTCGGGCCCGAGCACGGGATCGACCTCCGGGAACTTGTCGAACGGCAACACGGCCTCCTTCACGCCGAAATACGGCACGACGTGGCGCTTGTCGAGGCCGAGGCTCTTGACCGTCTCGCCGAGCATGAGCTCTGTCGCGATGCCGGCCATCTGGGTTCCAGCGACCTTCGAGACGAGGGGAACGGTGCGCGAAGCGCGCGGGTTCGCCTCGATTACATAGACCTTGCCGTCCTCGATGGCGAACTGCATGTTCATGAGGCCCACCACCTTCAGCTCGGAGGCGATGCGCCTCGTGTAGTCGAGGATCGTCGCCTTGTTCTCCTCGCTTATGGAGACAGGCGGCAGCACGCAGGCAGAGTCGCCGGAGTGTATTCCGGCAAGCTCGACGTGCTGCATTATGGCGGGTATGAATATGTCGGTGCCGTCGGAAAGCGCGTCCGCCTCGCACTCGAGCGCGTGGTGGAGGAACCTGTCGAGGTAGAGCGGGCGGTCGGGCGTGACGCCCACGGCCTTCGCCACGTACTCGCGCAGGAGCTGCTCGTCGTAGATTACCTCCATGCCGCGCCCGCCGAGGACAAAGCTCGGGCGGATGATGAGGGGATAGCCGAGCTTCTCGGCGCACTTGATGGCGCCGTCGATGTCGGAAGCCGTCATCGACTCCGGCATCGGGATGCCGAGGCGGTCCATGATGGAGTGGAAGAGGTCGCGGTCCTCCGCGTCGTCGATGGAATCGACGGACGTGCCGAGGATCTTGCAGCCGGCCTCCTGAAGGCCGCGCGCTATGTTGAGCGGGGTCTGGCCGCCGAACTGGACTATGACGCCCATCGGCTTCTCCGCCTCGTAGATCTGGAGGACGTCTTCCACCGTGACGGGCTCGAAGTAGAGCTTGTCGGAGGTGTCGTAGTCGGTCGAGACGGTCTCGGGGTTGCAGTTCACGATGATCGTCTCGTAGCCCATCTTGCGCATCGCCATCGCGGCGTGGCAGCAGCAGTAGTCGAACTCGATGCCCTGGCCTATGCGGTTGGGGCCGCCGCCGAGGATCATCACCTTCTTCGGGTTGGAGGAAACGGGGACCTCGTTCTTGCCGCCGTTGTAGGAAGAGTAGTAGTAGGCCTGGTTCTCGACGCCGCTCACCGGCACCTTGTGCCAGGTCTCGACGCAGCCGAGCCCCTTGCGCTGGGCGCGGATGTCCTTCTCCGGCACTCCGAGGAGCTGCGCGAGGTACTTGTCGGAGAAGCCGTCCTTCTTGGCCTGCACGAGCATGTCGTCGGGGAGGAACCCGCCCTTGTGCATGAGAATCGCCTCCTCCTCCTGCACGAGCTCGCGCATCTGCTGGACGAAATACGCCTTGACGCCGGTGCGGGCGAAGATCTGGTCGTCCGTCGCGCCTTTCCTGAGGGCCTCGTACATCTGGAAGTGGCGCTCGGAATTCGGCACAGAGAGGAGCTTGAGGAGGTCGTCGAGCGAAAGCTCGTGGAAGTTCTTGACGAAGCCAAGCCCCGCCCTGCCGCGCTCAAGGGCGCGAATCGCCTTCTGCAGGGTCTCCTTGTACGTCTTGCCGATCGACATCACCTCGCCGACGGCCTTCATCTGGGTCCCGAGCCTGTCCTCGACCGCGCGGAACTTCTCGAACGCCCAGCGCGCGAACTTGAGGACTACGTAGTCGCCGGACGGCGTGTATTTATCGAGCGTCCCGTCGCGCCAGTAGGGGATCTCGTCGAGCGTCATGCCCGCCGCGAGCTTCGCGGAGACGAGCGCGATCGGGAACCCAGTCGCCTTCGAAGCGAGGGCAGACGAACGGGAGGTGCGGGGGTTGATCTCGATGATGACCACGCGCCCCGTCTTCGGGTCGTGCGCCCACTGGACGTTGCATCCGCCGATGACGCCGATGGACTCGACGATCTTG